>NZ_JACJFX010000052.1:0-10234 GCF_014164675.1 Propioniciclava sp. MC1683
CCGTCAAGCGGTAACCAACCCGCGCATGTCAGTCTGACCATCCGCGTCGACGACCACGCCGAACGTCACCAAGCACCGTGCCAAAAGCGAAGTGGCGTCCCCCAACCAGGAGGACGCCACTTCGTCACGCCCCCTTGACAAAAGGGCCTACATATCAGTCGAGGCGCTTCACGTCGACGGCCACGGTGAGCGTCGAGCCGGAGCCCTCGGTGAAGATGATCCCCTTCAGTGGCGAGACGTCGCGGTAGTCGCGCCCCCACGCGGTCACGATGTAGCGCGAGTCGGCCAGGTGGTTGTTCGTCGGGTCCAGGTCGACCCAGCCGCCGGGGGTGAGGACACCCACCCAGGCGTGCGAGGCGTCCGACCCCTCGAGCTTCACCGTGCCGGGCGCGGGCGTGGTCTCGATGTAGCCCGACACGTACCGGGCCGGCAGCCCGACCGCGCGCAGGCAGGCGACGCCGAGGTGGGCGAAGTCCTGGCACACGCCGGCGCGGGCGGCCAGCACCTCGGGCAGGGTGGTCGACACCGACGTCACCCCTTGTGAATAGGTGAACCCGCTGTAGATCTCGCGGTAGACCGCCTCGATGGCCTCCCCGAGGGGCCGGTTCCCGGGCAACAGTACGTGGGCGAACGCGCGCACCTCGTCCTCGAGGGTCACCATCGTGCTGGGCAGCGTGTAGGCGGCGTGCTCGAACGGGTCCACGTCGGGGGCCGTGCGCAGGAACGCGGCGGCGGACTCCACCGTCCACGCGTTCAGCGCCGCCAGGTCGGCCGGGGGCCACGCGATCTCGACGGTGGTGCGCTTGGCGACGACCAACTCGGTGTGCGGGGTGGAGATCTCGACGTAGTGGGTCCAGTTGCCGAAGGCGTCGACGGACTCGTCGAGGCGGTCAGGCTCGGGGCTGATCTCGATGGCGTGGTCGAGCACCTTCTGGTGCTCGGTCTCGCGGGGGCGCAGCATGGCCCGCTCGAACGAGGCGGTCACGTCGTCGGAGTAGGTGTACGCCGTGCGGTGCCGCACCTCGTACCGGCGCCGGGAGTGGTGGTCGATCATCGGGCGACCTCCTCGGCGAACTCGGGCACCGCGAACGCGCGCGAGGTGGCCTGCGGCGCGAAGTGGGTGCGCTCGATGACCCGGGCCAGGTCGCGCAGCCGCTGGTCGAGGGACGCCAGCAGCTCGGCCAGGCCCGCCCTGCCGTTGGCGAAGAGGGCGTCGTGGTCGGGCGCGGTGACCAGGTCGAGGGCCTCGCCGATCGCCGCGACGAGGGCCGGGTCCTGCCCGGTGTCGAAGTGCCGCAGCAGCCGTTCGAGCTGGTAGCGGACCGAGCGGGGGTTGATCGGGTCCTCCAGCAGCAGCTCCATCGCGGCGACGGCCGGCACGGTCGAGCCGACGCCGGCGGCCATGCGCCGGCGGTAGGTGATCAGGGTGTCACCCGCGCGCAGCACCATCTCGGCGATGACGGCCTCGGGGACCGGCGAGTGCGTGTCCCGCAGCGTGTGGCGCAGCAGGCCCACGGTGGCCTGGGCGCGCTCGAGGCGACGGCCGGCGTCCATGAACGTGAAGATGGCGTCGCGGACCAGGCTCTCCCCGGCGATGCCGGCCAGCGCCAACGACGACGACAGCACCTGCGTGGAGACGGCCTGGTGGTCGATCAGGCCGTCCTCGGCAGCCGCCTCGCGGACCTCGCCCAGCAGCTGGGTCAGCCCGCCGAGCACGTTGACGGTCTCGGGGGAGAGCAGCTCGCGCACGGCCAGCGCGTTCTCGCTGGTGCGCCGCGCGGCGTAGGCGACCGTGCCGGGCAGCTCGTCGTCGACGACCAGGCGGGTGAGCTGCTCGGAGTAGCGCGCCTCCTCGGTCTCGCCGGTGGCCGGGTCGATCCGCACCCCGGTGACCGCGCCGATGGCGTCCATGATCTCGACCATCGCGGTGTGGCCGGCCGACTCCGGCCGGGTGAGCTGGTCGTCGACCAGGTTGTCGCCCACGGCGACGAGCCGGGCGGTGGCCTCGACGCGCTCGGCGTAGCGGCCCAGCCAGTAGAGGTCGCCGGCCGCGCGGGGGGTGAGATCGGGCATGACGGCCACCCCGGACGCCGTGGGCTCGGCCGGGCGCAGCGAGCGCCAGACGGGGGCGTGCTCGTCCTCGAGCACCCAGACGTCCTTGGCGATGACGGTGTCGCCGCGGGTGACGAGGGTCTCCTCCTCGCTCATCGCGACCTTGGCCAGCCCGCCGGGCATGACCACGTACTCGTCGTCGAGCGCGATCCGGAACGTGCGCAGCACCATCGCGCGCGGCGAGAGCCCCTGCGGGGTGACGACCGGGGCCGTGGACGCCTGAACGCGCTCCTGCGCGGCCCAGGCCCAGGGCTGGGCCTCGATCCGGCGGGTGAGGTCGTCGCGCTGGGCGGCGTCCAGCTCCCAGCCGGGGATGGTCGTGGGCCGCGAGCTGCGCGACGTCGGCCGGATGACCAGCTCGCCGAGGTTCGCGAGCACGTGGCCGCGGGAGGCGTCGTCCCCGCACCACCAGGTGCGCGGGGAGGGGAGCAGGAGGTCCTCGTCGAGGAGGGCGCGGCAGGCGGCGTCCAGGTAGGGGGTGAGGCCGACGTTCTCGATCGCGCCCGAGCCGATCGGGTTGACCACCGAGACCGCGCCGCGGCGGGCGGCCGCGAGCAGCCCGGCGACGCCGAGGCGGGAGTCGGGGCGCAGGTCGAGCGGGTCGGACCACTCGCCGTCGACCCGGCGCTGGATCACGTCGACGCGCTGGGGCCGCCCGGGTGTGCGCAGCCAGACCGCGCCGTCGCGCACCACGAGGTCGTCGGAGACCACCAGCGGGTGGCCGAGGAGGGTGGCGACGAGCGACTGGTCGTAGGAGGTGTCGCTGGAGGGTCCGGGGGAGTGCAGCACGATGCGTGGCGACGTGATGCCGGGCGGGGCGGCGGCCTGCAGGGCGTTCTGCAGCACGTCGAAGAAGCCGCGCAGCCGGGAGGAGCGGGTGGTGCGGGACAGGGGTTCCATCACGCGGGTGACGAGGCGTCGGTTGGCCAGCGCGTAGCCGACGCCGGCGGGGGCCTGGGCGCGGTCGGTGAGCACCGTCCAGCCGTCGGGGGTGCGGACGAGGTCGGTGCCGCCGAACGGCAGCTGCCGCGGGCCGGGGATCGTCACGCCGTGGGCCGGCAGCAGGTAGCCGTCGTGGCCGAGGAACAGCGCGGCCGGCAGCACGCGGCGGCGGATCAGGTCGCGGGGGCCGTAGAGGTCGGTGAGCAGGGCGTCCAAGAGGCGGGCGCGCTGTTCGAGCCCGGCCTGCAGGGCGGCCCACGGCTCGGCCTCGAACACCAGCGGGATCGGGTCGACCTTCCAGCGGCCGCCGTTCTGCCCGATCCGCTCCTCGCGGGTGAGGCGGTCGATCTCGCGGCGGCGCTTGTTGAGGCCGGTGGGCCCGAGGCGCTCGAGGTGCTCCCAGAGGGCGCGGTCGTGCACGGCGCCGCCCGCGCCGGTCTCGTCGAAGGCGACCAGGCCGGTGGCCGTCCGGGACGCCAACCGCTCGGCATAGCCGGCTGCCAGGCTCACTCGGCCTCCTCGGCCCCGACGACGGGGTGGCGGCCGCGGGAGTACCGGCGCAGGTCGAGGGTGACCGGGAACTCCGAAGGGTCGCCGCCCAGCACCCCGCCCGGCACCGGCCAGGCGGAGGTGTCGACGCGGCCCGAGGTGCGCCGCTCCTCGAAGCGGCCCGTGCGGCGGGACTCTGCCTCGACGGCGTTGACCGGGTAGCGGTCGTAGGAGCGCCCGCCCTGGTGGGTGACGTGGTAGGTGAACCCGCCCAGCGACGTGGAGTTGCGCACGTCGACGAGGTCGAAGTGCAGCGGGGTGTGGATGCCGATCGAGGGGTGCATGGCCGAGGGCGGGTTCCACGCGCGGAACCGCACCCCGCCGACCCGCGCGCCCGCGGTGGCGTCACGCCCGACGCCCCAGCCGGTGGTCGCGATCGGGGTCATCGGCACCGGGATGCCGTTGCAGGTCAGCACGTGGCGCCCCTCGGTCAGGCCGACGGCGCTGACCTGAACGCGCTCGACGGAGCTGTCGACGTAGCGGGCCGTGCCGCCGAGGGCGACCTCCTCGCCGAGCACCTTCCACGGCTCGATCGCGCTGCGCAGCTCGAGCTCGACGTCGCCGATGCGCACCTCGCCCAGCCGCGGGAACCGGAACTCCAGGAACGGCTCCAGCCAGCGCTCGTCGAACCGGGGACGGGTGCCGTCGGGGAGGGCCGGCCAGGACTCCATGTGCGCGTTGAGCTCGGCGACGACCTCGCGGACGTCGGCGGCCACGAACGCCGGCAGCAGGTAGCGGTCGTGCAGGCGGGTGCCCCAGCGGACCAGCGGCCCCTGCACGGGCGCCTCCCAGAACCGGGCCACCAGCGCGCGGACGAGCGCGGCCTGCATCAGGCTCATCCGCGGGTGGGCGGGCATCTCGAAGCCGCGCATCTCGACCAGGCCGAGGCGCCCGGTGCCCGTGTCGGGGGAGTAGAGCTTGTCGATGCAGAACTCGGCCCGGTGCGTGTTGCCGGTCAGGTCGGTGAGCAGGTGGCGCAGCAGCCGGTCGACCAGCCACGGCTGCGAGCGGCGCTGGCGCTCGACGCGTTCGTCGGGGTCCTCGTCGAAGCGCCTGTCGGCGGCCACGGCGGCGGCGACATCGTGCTCGATGGACGGGTCCTGGGTGATCGCCTCGAGCTCGTTGAACGCGATCTCGAGGTCGTAGAGGGTCTCGGCCAGGCCCTCGTCGACGCGCGGGGCCTGCGAGGTGGAGCCGATGAACTTGCCCGTGAACAGGTACGACAGGCCGGGGTGCCACTGCCAGTAGGTGACCAGCGAGCGCAGCAGGTCGGGCCGGCGCAGGAACGGCGAATCCGCCGGCGTCGGGCCGCCCAGCGTGATGTGGTTGCCGCCGCCGGTGCCGGTGTGGGTGCCGTCGAGGTCGAACTTCTCGGTGGCCAGGCCCGAGTGGGCGGCGTCGTCGAACAGGGTGGTGGTCAGCTCGCGCAGCTCACCCCACGTGGACGTCGGCTGCACGTTCACCTCGATCACGCCGGGGTCGGGCGTGACCGACAGGCTCTCCACGCGCGGGTCGTCGGGCAGGCGGTAGCCCTCGAGCACCACCGCCGTTCCGGACGCCGCGGCCGCGGCCTCGATCGCACCCAGCAGGCCGACGGCGTCGTCGAGCCGGTCGATGGGGGGCAGGAACACGAACAGGTGCGCGCCGCGCTGCTCGACGACCACCGCCGTGGGCGGGGCGTCGCCGAGGTCGAGGGTGTTCAGGGGCAGCCGGTACCCGGCCGCCGAGGTGCCCGGGGTGAGGGTGAGCGGCTCGCCGTCCGGACGCCAGGCCACGCTGGCCCAGCGGGTTGCGCCGAGGGCTTGAGTTTTCTCGTTGAGGGCTTGGGTTTCCACGAACACCGGGACCACCCAGGCGACGGGATCCCCGGGTTCACCTCGCGTGTCCTCGACCGCGCCGAGCACGAAGCCGTCGGGCATCCCGAGCCGGGAGGCGATCCCTTGGGCGAGACCATCGGCAGGCAGCCCGGCCGGGCCTGCGGCGTCCGAACTCGTCTGGGCGTGCGGGTCGGCCAGCAGCGCCGGGTCGCGCCACAGCGGGACCCCGTCGCGGCGCCAGGCGATCTGGGTCTGCCAGCGGGGCAGCTCCTCGCCGGGGTACCACTTGCCCTGCCCGTGGTGGACGATGCCGCCGCGCCCCCAGCGGTCGGTCAGCCGGGCGGCCAGGCGCGAGGCGAGCTCGCGCTTCTCGGCGCCGTCGGCGGCGGACTCCCACTGCGGGTCGGAGGTGTCGCCCGCGGAGACGAAGGTGGGCTCGCCGCCCATCGTGAGCCGGACGTCGCCGGCCGCCAGCCGCTCGTCGACCGCCGCGCCCAGGGCGTCGATGGCGGCCCACTGGTCGTCGGTGTAGGGCTTGGTGACGCGGGGGTCCTCGTGGACGCGGCGCACCTCGTTGGCGAAGTCGAAGGTGACCTCGACGACCTCGGTCGCGCCGGTGATCGGGGCGGCGGACTCGGGCTCGGGCGTGCACGACAGCGGGATGTGCCCCTCGCCGGCGAGCAGCCCCGAGGTCGGGTCGAGGCCCACCCAGCCGGCGCCCGGGATGAACGCCTCGGCCCACGCGTGCAGGTCGGTGAAGTCGGCGCTGGGGCCGGCGGGCCCGCCGTCGATCGGGACGACGTCGCTGGTCAGCTGCACGAGGTAGCCGGACACGAAGCGGGCGGCGATGCCGCAGCGGCGCAGCACCGAGACCAGCAGCCAGGCCGAGTCGCGGCAGGAGCCGATCGCGCGGTCGAGGGTCTGCGCGGGGGTCTGGACGCCCGGCTCGAGGCGGGTCGTGTAGTCGACGGCCTCGCGCATGGCGCCGTTGACCGCGACGAGGAAGTCGACGATCCCGGTCGTGCCGTCGAGCAGGCCGCGGGCGGTGACGTTGTCGGCGATCCAGGTGTCCACGGCGTCCGGCTCGCCGGTGGCCTGGCCGATGGACGCCGACGTGCCGTCCTCGTGCGCCCCGACCGGCCGCAGGTAGGGCGCGAGGTCGCGGCGGAGCTGCTCGGGGTAGGTGAAGGGGGCGTGCTCGGCGTACTCCTCGACGAAGAAGTCGAAGGGGTTGATCGCCGTCATGTCGGCGACGAGGTCGACGGTGAAGCTGAGCTCCTCGACCGGGTTGGGGAAGACGAGGCGGGCGAGGTAGTTGCCGAAGGGGTCCTGCTGCCAGTTGAGGAAGTGGTCGGGCGGGGTGACCGTCAGCGAGTACGCCTCGATGCGGGTGCGGCTGTGGGGGGCGGGTCGGAGGCGGACCACGTGTGGCATCACCCTCGCGGGGCGCGCGAACCGGTAGGTGGTCTGGTGGTGCAGCGCGACCCGGATGCTCACGGCGCCCACTCTAGGGGGCGCGTGTTTCGGCGGCGTGTCAGAGGTGGACGGGCTGGGACGGGTCCTCGGGCAGCAGCCCGTCGTGGGCGTAGCAGGTCACCTGGACCGGCCCGAACGTGACCTGGCCCGACAGCACGGTGAGGAACGCGGTGTCGGCGGCGTCGCGCCCGGTGGCGATGCGGACCAGCCCGGCGCGCGGCACCAAGCGGGTGGCGTCGACGACCTGCCAGCGGCCGTCGACGGCGGCCTCGGCGACGGCGTGGAAGTCCATGGGCACCAGTCCGGGTGCGTAGGCGGCCGTCAGGCGTGCCGGGACCCCACAGGCCCGCAGCATGGCCACGGTCAGGTGGGCGAAGTCGCGGCACACGCCCTGGCCGGCGAGGAGGGTGTCGATGGCGGAGTCGGTGCTGCCCGAGAAGCCCGGGATGTAGCGCATGTGCCCGTTCACCCACGCGCCCACGGCGGTGACCAGCTCCTGGCCGGCGAGGTCGGCGAACTGGGTGGGGGCGAGCACGTTGAGCCGGTCGGACTCGCAGTAGCGCGACGGCCGCGTGTACTCGATCGCCTCGGCGTCGGTGACCGCGGGCGTGGGGGCCGAGCCGGTGACGTCGGCGGCGTAGGCGAGCTCGAGGCGTCCGGTCGGGGCGTCGACCACGTGCAGGCGGGTGCCGGCGATGCTGCTGACCTCCGTGGCGGGCACCTCGGTGCCGTCGACGGTGATGCTGAGCGTCTCGCGGTCGGTCGGGGTGCCCTGCGCCACCGCGACCGAGAACACCAGCCGGGCCGGCTGCGTCACGGTCAGCGCGATGCGGGCGGTGACTGACGTGGGGTTGCTCATTCTGGCTCCGTCAGGGCTTGTGGCGAGCGGGACGCCGCAAGTGTAGGGCGTGGCCCTCAGCCCTCGAACTCCTGGCCGTCGGGGCTGTGGGTGGCGGCGAGGTACACGGCGCAGTCCCAGCCGAAGTCGGTGCCGATCAGGTAGCCGGCGCGTTCGGTCCACAGGCCGAGGTCGCCGAAGAACTCCAGGCAGCCGGCGAGGGTGTCGTCGCTGATGGGTCGCATGACCGCGTCGTGCTCGGGGCCGGCGAGGGGGTTGCCGTGGGACTGCCACCACCAGTCCGCGACGGCCGCGCGCTTCTTCGGGGCGCCTTGGTGGCCGTCGATTTCGAAGAGCAGTTCGGTGAGGGGGTACTCCACGCCCTCGTAGATGGCCAGGTCGTACAGCTCGTGCACAGCCACGAGCCCGAAGGCCACCCACTCCCGGTCGGTCGTGGGCCACGCCTCGGGGTGCGCGACCGCCTTGGTGGCGCGGAGCTCGACCAGCTCCGTCCCCACGGCGGCCAGCCAGAGGCGGTGCAGCGGCAGGCAGTCCATCGCGCTGCGCCAGCTCCGGTCCCAGTCGCCGAGGCCCAAGGCGTCCACGGCCGCGCGGGCGATGACCGGCCGAAGCGCGCCGGTCGAGGTGACCTCGCGCCCGGCCCCCACCCAGTCGACCAGCGCGCGCAGCGTGGCGACGAACTCGGACGCCCTCACGTGCGGTGCGCTCGTGGCTGGGTCGCTGAGGCCGACGGTCCACTCTGATCCGTCGCCGTCCCCTTCGGCGCCGCCCTCGGCCTCGCGGGCGTCCAGCCCCGGCGACCGCCGGCGCCGCTCGTCGGCCGGGAGGGCGTTCCAGGCGTCCGTGATCCGGCCGAAGCGTTCCTGGACCTCCTCGATGGAGGTCGCGTCGTCGAGCGTGATGCCGATCTCCTCGCCGAAGCCGAGCAGGATCTTGTTGGACCCGAAGTTGCGGTCGTCGGTACAGGCGGCCGCCATCCGCTTGCCAGCCTTCCTGGCTTCCTGGGCCAGCGCGGCCGGTTCGGCGGACCCGCCCGCCATGCGCCCTGTCGAGCGGAGGAAGCGCCAGAAGGTGTCGAGCGAGGCGACCAGGGCTGCGACGTCGGGCACGCCGTGCGGACCGTGCGACGGCCAGCGGACGAGCATGAGGTGTTCCACCGTCCGGGCGGGCCATCGGTGGGCCTCGAGCCCGTCGTAGGAATCGCGCAGCCTGATCGCGGTGTCGACCAACTCGGGGGCGAACGTGCGCCCGCGCTGGGTCGCCCACGCCTGCGCCAGCTCCAGCAGCTCCTCTGGGTTGCTCATGGGCACAGCCTGCCAGTTGGGCCCGTCAACCGGAGGCACGCTCCACGAGGACGGGCGTGATGATGATCGGAGGCGGCGCGGGCTGCCCGGCGAGCTGGTCGAGCACCATGCGCGTGGCCCGGCGGGCGAGGTCGCGCCCGGGGTTGGTGATCGTGGTGAGCTGCGGGTGGGTCGTCAGGCCGAGCTGGGTGTCGTCGTACCCGACCAGGCGCAGGGTCCTGGGGACCGAGCGCCCGGCGGCGCGGGCCGCGTTCAGTACGCCGGCGGCGGTGAGGTCGTTGGCGGCGAAGACGCCGTCCACCTCCGGGTGTTCGGCCAGCAGCCGCGCGCCGAGTTCCTCGCCGCGCACCAGGGTGAAGTCGCCCTCGTACCGGGCGACCTCGGTGACGCCGCCGCGCGCCAAGGCCTCCGTCCACCCGGTGAGGCGGTCGACAGCGGCTGGCATGTCCAGCGGGCCACTGATGGTCGCGAGTCTGCGCGCGCCCGCGGCGAGCAGGTGCTCGGCGGCGAGGCGTCCGCCGGCGATGTTGTCGACGTCGACGTACGGCACGGCCAGCTGGGGCTCGAGGGGTCGCCCGATGAAGGCGAGCGGCAGGTGCAAGGTGGCGAGTTCGCGTTCGAGGTGGTCGTCGCGGTGGTGGGAGAGCACCACGATGCCGTCGACGTGCCCGCCGCGCAGGTAGGGCAGCAGGCGCTTGTTCTCCTGGCCGCGGGCGCGCATGAGCAGGACGAGCTGCTTCGGGGTGTGGGCCAGCGCCTCGGCGACCCCGCCGATGGCCTGCGCGATGAAGGGGTCGGAGAACACGCGGGCGTCGTCTTCGGGGACGACCACGGCCAGGGTGTCGGTCTGCCGGGTGACGAGGCTGCGGGCGGCCGGGTTGGGCACGTAGCCGA
Source organism: Propioniciclava sp. MC1683 (assembly GCF_014164675.1). Lineage (NCBI taxonomy): Bacteria > Bacillati > Actinomycetota > Actinomycetes > Propionibacteriales > Propionibacteriaceae > Propioniciclava > Propioniciclava sp. MC1683. Next base: position 9,954 of record NZ_JACJFX010000052.1, read on the forward strand.
GCTCCTCGACCGCCCTGCGCACCGCCTCGAGGGCGACGGGGCTCACCAGCTCACCGCCGCGCACGGCCCGCGACGCCGTGGCGCGGGACACCCCAGCCACGCGCGCGACGTCCTCCAACGTGGTGCGGGAGCGCACGTCGTCCACTTCGCCTCCTCAGACGGTATGAGCAGCTCCTCTTGTGTGAGGGGTTGCGGGCCAGGGCCTCTCTCGCGCATGTTCGTGGGTTACCGAACGAGGGTGGTCCTTGGTTCGGCCTATCCACAGTCGTGAGGAGGCCCCG
>NZ_JACJFX010000005.1:0-195214 GCF_014164675.1 Propioniciclava sp. MC1683
CGGCGAACAACGCGTCCGGGAACAGGCGGTGCCGGTGCTCGGCCAAGAACCGGAACACGCTGCCAGCCGGCAACAAATGCCCCGCCAGCGACTCCACGTCCAACACATCCCGCTGCGGACTCGACTCACCCTGCACAACCCAACAATTCCAGCCAGCTGCCGGTCAGTCCCGTGGGCACGCGGACAGATTGTTCAGCAGGCTCCTAGGTCTCGGCGCGCGGGACGCCTACCATGAGACATGGCCCCCCAGCCACGAGACCCTTCCGGGACCCGGTGCCGCGGTCCCCTTCGCGATCACCGGCCCCGCCCAGCTCGTCCTTGCGCCGGACCGCACTGGCTCGACCACCTTCACCGTCACGAACCTGACGGGGCGTCCGCTCACTGTCCGGATGGAACCGAAGGCGGCGCCCCCCGCGCAGGACGCCTGGTTCCGACCCGTCGGTGACTCCGAGATCCTGATGGCGGTGGGCGCGACGCTCACCGTCGAGGTGCGGGCCCAGGTGCCGGTGGACGCGCCCGCGGGCAGCACGACGCTCAAGCTGCGCGCCGTGGACGAGGCGGAGCCGGAGCGCCTCACCGACGGCCCGAGGGCCTCCTCGGCGTCGGCGAGGTCGAGGTCGTTGTCGGCGAGAAGCACCGATGTCTGAGGGTTCGCCAGCGCCGAGTCCTTTCTCGACTCGAACGAGGGCGGTCGTGAGGCGAGCGGGGAACCGAGGCACACCAGCAGGGCCAGCACCGCGGTGACGAGGGCGGCCACCAGGAACGGCCGTCGGCGTCGCGGTCCCGCTCATGAACGACAGGCTAGTCCCGCGCTCTCCGCTGGTGTACCCCCCATTCCCATGCGGTCGGCGGTCGGGGTGACTTCGTTGACACGTCCTCCGGGCGGACTACTGCATGCCTTGGTCGCGGGCCTCGCGGAGGGCGGCCAGGGCGGTGTCGTCGCCCGATGCAGCGGGCTCCCCGCCGCGTCCCCAGAGCCACCGGTAGAGCTCTTCCACGGTCCCGTCGACGGTCGCTGCGGGGTTTCCCTCGTCGGCGAGGACGGCGCCTGGCTCGTCGTACTCCTTGCCTGACTGCCCCGTCCCGCCCCAGCGACCGGGCTGAACCAGCCAGGAGGCGCCGTCGCTGGCCCTGAGCTCCACGATTCCGGATGTGGGGCGGAACTCGAACCCGGGGTTGGTCCCCCACCAGCCCCACATCACCTCGACGCCGTGGGCGATCCCGTCGGCGGCCACCTCGGGAGAGATCGGCGCCGAGGGGAGGCCCGCTGCCAGTTCGGCGTCGACGCGGTGCATGGTGGCCTCGTGCACCTGCATGCGGCGTGTGAAGCCGACCGTCTGGTCGGTCGGGAACCACGAGTACGCGGCCTCCTCGTCGGCCCGGGCGGCGAGCTGGCTGATCAACGCAGCGGTCCCTTCGGACAACAACGCGATGGTCGCCTCACGGTCGTCCGGACGGGAGGGCTTGGCCGCCTCCACGGCCTCCGACTCCTGGTCGGTGACTGCACCGGTGCCAAGGATCGCGGCCCAATAGGCGTGCACCTCGGTGAGGTGCCACAGGAGGTCGTCGGCGGTCCAGTCCGGGCAGGACCGGACGGGCGCGGCACCGTCCGTCTGCCGCACGGCGGCGATGAAGCGATCGGTTTCGGCGTTGAGCAGATCGAGGTGGTCCATGCGTCCGAACCTATGCCCCGTGGCGCAGCCGTGACATCCCCCGCCGGGGGCTCCGCGGGTCAGAAGCTGAACGTGGTGGCGCCATCGCCGATCCATTCCCACAACTGGACGGTTCCGGCGACGACGGCGTTGTCGACCAAGGAGGCTGGGTCGATGTTCTTGGCCTTCACGCACACTCCGCAGGCGATGTAGCGCCCCCCGGCCTTGGCGTAGCGTTCCATCAGATCGCCCAGCGGGGGGCACCCGTCGCAGGCGATCGCGCGCGGGAAGTCCCGCACGGCCAAGCGGACGGCCTCCTTGGTCAGGAACATGAGGGTCTCCCGGCCCGCCTCGGCAGCGCCGACGGCGACGAGGAACGCGACGGTCACCTTCTCGGCATCCTCGAGTCCGGTGGTGAGGCTGATGGCGGCCTTGTTGGATATGGTTTCTCCTCCTGAGTGCGCTGCGCACGAGCAGCACGTGATTAGATGGTACGATCGTTCGTGCTATGACGACAAGAGGCATTCCTGGGGGAGATCCGGAGATGGAGGAGGTCGCGCGGCGCCAGCGACGCGTTCGTGCCGACGGTGCCCGCACGCGCGCGGCAATCCTCCGGACGGCGGCAGCCCTGGCGTCCGTCGAGGGCCTCGAGGGCCTCACGATCGGGCGCCTCGCCGCGGCCCTGTCCATGAGCAAGAGCGGTTTGTACGCGCACTTCGGCTCGAAGATCGAGTTGCAGCTGGCCACCATCGGCGAGGCCGCCCGCGTCTTCGAGGCCGAGGTGGTGGCGCCCGCGCGGGCTGCTCAGCCAGGACTGCCGCAGGTGCTCGCGCTGTGCGACGCGTACATCACCCACCTCCGTGCGCGCATATTCCCCGGCGGCTGCTTCTTCGCCACCGCGGCCCTGGAGATGGGCTCCCGGCCCGGCCCCGTCCGCGACCGCATCGCTGAGTTCCAGCGTGACTTCATGGCCATCACCAGCGGCTTCGTCCGCACGGCCCACGAGAACGGCGACCTGCTCGGGGAGGACCCGGCCGCCCTCTCCTTCGAGATCAACGGACAGTTCCTTGCCGCCAATGCCGGCTTCAACCTGACCGGCGACCCCGGCGTGCTCGACCTCGCCACCGCGATCCTGCACCGCCGCCTCGACGCCCGGCAGGGGCGTCACGACGCACCTCAGCTGCCCAACGCTCGACAGCCCATGCCCCGAAGCGGCCCGCCGAGCGCCGCGCCGGCGTAACCCCAGCAACGGGGCAGGTTGCCCCCGTCCCGCTGGTCGCGGACGATTTCCTTCGGTGCCGTGGCGACCTCCGAGGCTTACCGTTGGGGCATGTCGATCGATATCGTCCCGGCCAACGAGGTTTCCTGCGCCGCGCTGGCCCAGGTCTTCGGCGCCAAGGGCCCTGCGGCCGAGTGCCAGTGCCAGCGCTACCGACTCGCCCGGGGCGAGTCGTTCCGCAATGCCCCCGTCGAGGAACGGGCCCACCGCCTGCGCGCCCAGACGAACTGCGGCGACCGACTGGCCGCCACGACGACCGGCCTGATCGCTCGCCTCGACGGCCAAGAAGTGGGCTGGTGCGCCGTGGCGCCCCGCGCCTCCCATCCCGGGCTGGTCCGCAACGGCAGCATGGCCGCGTGGGCAGGACGCTACGAAGATCGGTCGGACTCCCACGTCTGGGCCATCACGTGCGTCTTCGTTCGGCCCGGGTCTCGGCGTCTGGGTGTCGCCTCGGCCTTGGTCGCCGCCGCCGTGGGCTTCGCACGCGAACGGGGCGCATCGCGACTCGAGGCCTACCCGATCGATCAGCCCAGCGCCCTGGGCACCGAGAACCACCCCGGGCTCTTGACGATGTACCAGCAAGCAGGGTTCGACCTGATCCAGCACCCGTCGAAGCGACGCTCGGTCGTGGCGATCCAGTTCCAGTGACCAGAGGAGTGCCCCATGGGCAAGGCGATCATGTACAGCACGGTGTCGGTGGACGGTTTCATCGCCGACGAGCACGACCAGCCCGGGCCGCTGTTCGACTGGTTGCTCAGTGGTGACGTGCCGTTGGATGAGAGCGGCGCGTTGAAGGTGTCACGGGAGTCCTACGACTACACCCGGGCGTACTGGGACCAGATCGGGGCGGCCGTCATCGGCCGCCACGTCTTCGACCTGACCGGCGGCTGGGACGGGAAACCCCCGGCAGGGGTCGACCACGTGGTCGTCGTGACGCACCGCCCGGAGCCCGAGGGCTGGGACCCTGAGGCGCCGTTCCAGTTCGTCGACGGCATCGAGGCAGCCGTGGCCAAGGCGCAGGAACTTGCGGGCGACCGCATCGTCGAGGTCGCCGCCGGAAATGTCGGGGGCCAAGTGCTGGCCGCGGGCCTGGTCGACGAGGTGCGCATGGACGTCGTGCCCGTCATCTTCGGGTCCGGCAAACGCTACTTCGGGTCGATCGACGCGCAGCACCTGTTGGAGGATCCTGACGCGGTGATTCGGGGCCACCGGGTGTTGCACGTGCGCTATCGGGTACGCCGCTGACCGACCTCAGGGCGCGAAATGCACGAAGTCGGCCTCCGGGGCACGAACATGCCTCCACAAGGCCCACACGGTCGGGCTGACAGGATTTGAACCGGATTTCACAGACAGTCTCCGATGTGGCCGTGACGGCCGACGATGGTCCGTTTACGCGTGGTGACAACGGGTTTTGTCCTCGTCGTGGGGTGTCTCTGTTTGACACACTGTGACTCCCGAGTACATTCGATCTTGCACGAATCTTGCACGACCGACCGGGAGGGCCCCATGCCGACCGACAACGTGATCGCCCTCGACGACCATCGACCGAAGCCGCAACGAGGCGGCAACAACAAGGGCACCCGGCGACGGTTCGGGAACGTCCGCAAGCTCCCGTCAAAGCGGTTCCAAGCGTCCTACCTCGGGCCGGACGGCATCCGGCACAACGCGCCCGTGACCTTCCTCACGAAGGGCGACGCCGAGACGTGGCTCGCGATGGAGTCGGCCGCGATCACCGAGCACCGATGGAAGCCCGCTCCCCCGCCTGGGCCGTCGTCGAGGACGTTCGGCGACTACGCCGACGAGTGGCTCGAGAAGCGGACCAAGCTCAAGCCCTTGAAGCCGCGGACGGCCGCCGGCTACCGGCACCTGCTCGACGCGAAGATCCTCCCGACGTTCAAGGACGTTCCGCTGGCCGATCTCACGCCCGAGGGGGTCGAGGCGTGGTTCCTGTCGCTCGACCCGGCGAAGGCGACGACGCGCGGACACGCCTACTCGCTCATGTGGTCGGTCTGCCAGTCCGCGATGCAGGGCCGGTTGATCCCGGCGAACCCGTGCCAGATCGAGAACGGGTCGCGGGTGAACCGGGCGCACAACCTCCGGCCCGCGTCCCCGGCCGAGGTGAACGCGATCGCGGACGCGATGCCCGACCGGTATCGGCTCATGGTTCACATGGCGGCGTGGTGTGCTCTCCGGTTCGGCGAGCTGACCGAGCTACGTCGCCGCGACCTCGACCTCGACGGGGGCGTGATCCGGGTTCGTCGCGCGGTGACGTGGATCAAGGGCGAGACCGACGCCGTCGCGGCCCCGATCGTGGGCACGCCCAAGTCGGACGCCGGGCAGCGCGACGTCACGATCCCCCCGCACCTGGTGAAGCCGATCCGCGAGCACGTGAAGGCGTGGGCCCAACCGGGCCCTGACGGGCTCGTGTTCCCGAACACCGAGGGCGAGCACATGCACCACGGGAGCCTGTACAAGGTGTTCAAGCCCGCCCGGTTGAAGGCCGGACGTCCGGATCTCCGGTGGCACGACCTCCGGCACACCGGCGCGACGCTGGCTGCGCAAGCTGGGGCGACGACGCGGGAACTCATGGACCGGCTCGGGCACTCCTCCCCCGCTATGGCGATGCGCTACCAGCACGTCGCGGACGGCCGGGCGGCCGAGATCGCTCGACGCCTGTCGGAACTCGCGAAGGGATGAACCGGACGGATCGCGGGTGTCGTTGTTGGACTCGACGCGACCCGCGAGCTACCTTTCTCGAAACGGCGTGATCCGCTACGGGCGGACTCCGGGGCTCACGACCCCGGGCACGCACTGCACATGTCGCCCTTCCTCGTGGCGCATTGACTCGGGCCGGTTCACCGGTTCGGAACGAGGGACGGAACACGTGCCGGAAGCTCGGGTGACGCCGAGCATTCCGAAGCAAGGACGCACCCCCCGACCAGGTGACGGGAGGGGGAACGGCGAGGGACTCCCACGAAGGGAGCACCGAACCCCGGTTCGGTGGGGTCGCACCTACCCGCGAAGTCCCGGCTGGCCCTCGTGGCCGAGCGCGGGGACCGCTCGCGACAAGAACGCCGGCGTCCTGGCTCGGATAGTCGGCCGTGACAGTTGAGCACGCCCCGTTGCGGGCTGCTCGCCAGTCACGGAGGCGACAGTGCGAACCAGCACCACGACCAAGAAGACCAAGACCCCCGAGACCGTGACCGAGGTTGCCCCTCGGTTCGTGTCCCTCAACGTTGCCGGCGACCGCGTCGGCCTCTGCTCCCGAACGATCCGCCGCGCGATCGGCCGCGGGGAACTCACCGGCTACAAGCTCGGATCCGCGCTCCGCGTGGACCTCGACGAACTCGACGCCTGGGTGCGTTCGCAGGCCCTCCCGACCGCTCGGGCCGGTGCCCGATGAACGTGACGAGCGGCCGACGCGCGCACCACGCCGACCGCCCGAAGCGAGTCGCCCCTGACCCTGTGACCAGCGTAGGCGAGCCGTCCGACACGGGCGCGGACGCCGCGCGCGGGTCGGGGCGTGTTCTCGGCGAGATCGGGGACCGGTTCGAGGCGAAGCGGGGAACGCGATCGCTCGCGGTCCCCGAGGGGGCGACCTCCGATGGTGCGCGATGACGAGACCGCCCGAGTCCCCCGGGTGGACAAGATGACGTACCTCACCCAGCTACGCGGACGCCATGACCTGACACCGGCCGACGTTCGCCTACTCGTGGCCGTCTGGACCTACACCGACGCCTGGGGCCGAAACGCGTTCCCCGGGAACAAGAAGCTCGCGGCCGACGTGTGCCTAAGCCCGCGAAACGGTCCGAAGGAGATCACCGCGCGACTCCGCGACCTGGTCGCGCGCGGCTACCTCGTCGTGACCGCACCCGGCGGTTCCGTCGCCGGCGGTGAACGTCGAGCGACGAACTACGCCTTGGCGCTTCCGCCGGCCACCCGGGGGGCTGACACCCCCCGGTCCGACCCGACCACAGGGGGGGCTGAGCCCCCCCTGTCGGGCGACGACGACCGGGGGGGCTGGGACCTCCCGACCGGGGGGGCTGACGCCTCCCGACCGGGGGGGCTGAGCCCCACCCCATCAAGTCATAGATCAGATCAAGATCATCATCACGCGCGCGAGTTCGACACGGGGCCCCGTGATGATGATGATCGAGGGCTCAAAGAACACACCGACGACGTCGGACCCGTCACGGCCGCCGAGGTCGCCGAGATCATCGCCGAAGCCGCTCGGGCCGGGAAGTCGTGGCAAGCGTCCGGCGTCCGATCGAACGCCTCGACCCTGACCGCCGAGATTGGCCGTGCCGAGGCCGTGCGCCGTCTCCTGGCCGCCGCAGCAGACCCGGCCGCCCGAACGCCGAGGGTCGCGGGGTTCTCGAAGTACGCCGCGGCGTCCGCCGAGCGCGTCGAGACGGTCGAGGGGCCGCGGGAACCCGCGTGCCGGACGTGTGGGCTCGTGGAACGTGTCTGCTCCCGCACCCTGGGCAGCGATCACGAGTTCGAGCCGGCCGACGACACCCGCGACGACGTCGAGCCGACACCGACCCGTCGAGGCGCGGCCGGTGACCCCGACACGCTCGGGAACCTCGTCGAGGGGGTGCTCCGACGATGACGACCCTCACCGACCCCGAGGGGCAGGCCCTCGTCGCCCTCGGGATCGCGGTCGCCGCACGTGCCGGGAAGACGTGGGATCCGCCCGGCACGGCCGCGGCCGTCCGCAAGCTCGCCGAACAAGGCGACCGACCCTCGACGATCCTCGCGAAGCTCGAAACCGCCGCAGCGGATCCGAACGCGCGAACGCCGGACGCCGCCCTGTGGACCAAGTTCGGGAACGCCCGGCCGCGCGCGAACGCCGACGATCCGGCCGAACCCGTGTGCGTCCACTGCCGGCACACCCGGGAGGGGTGCGCGCGAGCGCAGGCCCTCGTCCCACCGGCGCAACGGTTCGCCCACGAGTTCACGACGCGCAGCGGGACGCACGAGCCGAGGCCGACCCGCCTCCGACCCTCCGAACGGACGCCGGACGCCCTGGACGACGTCGGGGGGCCGTCGTGAGCCGCCGCAACGAGACGCCGCGCGGGCCCGGGCCGCAGCTCGTCGCCCTGCTCGACGCGATCCGCCAGCTCGACGAGCCGCCCCCCTGCACCGAGCCGAGCATCCGCGACGAGTTCACCCATGACGACGCGACCCGCCGGGCCGTCGCCCGCCGGCACTGCGAGGGCTGTCCCGTCCTCGTCGCGTGCCTGGACGCCGCCCGAGCCGAACGCGCGTTCGGCGTGTGGGCCGGCCGAGACCACGACCCGACACGACCCGATCGCGACACCACCGGAGAGGACACCACACCATGCCCAAGCGCGACCCGTTCAAGCTCCCGACGACCGACGCCCGGATCCACGAGGACGACCACGACGCGGCCGTGACCCGTGTCGCCCGCCGGATCCTGGCCGGCGTCCCGTTCGAGGGAGCCAACCCGGCCGACCTCCGACGCGCGCTCGCTGGCCGCGACCGGCACCTGTTCGACGAGGCCCTGCGCCGGCTCACGTGGGGGCAACGCGTCGAGATCGTCGAGACGTGGAACGGCGAGCGGCTCGTCGTCCCCGTGTACGCGCTGGACGGGCTCGACGCGCCCGGGATCCTCCGCGACGTCCTCGACGAGGTCGGCCGCCTGCAGGACACGGTCCGGACGCTGCTCCGGGCCGTCGAGGGCCGACCGTGAGCACCAGCGGCCGCCCGTACGCCTACCGGGAGCCGGCCGGGAGCCTGGTCCGCGCGCCGCTCCCGCTCGCGTGCGGCCGTTGCGGGGCGCGGATCGAACCGGGCCGCTACCTCGTCCTCGAGCACGACGAGGTCCCCGTGTGCGGCCGCGACCTGGCCCGCCTGGGGCTCGCCGACGTGCTCACGGTGGCTGAGGCCGCCGACGAGCTCGCGCGGCTCGTGGACGCCGGACGCCTCCCCGAGGGGCTCGCCACGATCGCCGCGACCGCCGGGCGTGCGGCCGCCTCGTGGGCCCGCGATCGTGTGGACGCCGCCCTCCGCGCGCACCGAACGGCCCGGACGCCCCGACCCCTCGACGACGAGGACGAGCCGGACGGGCTCGACGATGGGTAGGCCGACGCTCGTCGAGGGCGTCCCCCTCGACGCCGAGTTCGTCGCCGACGCGCTCGCGGCCGCCCGCGACGCCCGCCTGCTCGACGACGTCCGCGCCCGGGCCGGCACCCGGACCGCGTTCCGATCCGCGCCGATCGACGAGGCGATTCGACGACTCCGCGCCGTAGTTGTGCGCGCCGACGCACAACAAGGGGCCGTTGCCTCGACCCCGGCCGCCTGGGTGACGCCTACTGAGTACGGAAGGATCCACGACCGGCACCCCGAGACCGTGCGCCGTTGGATCCGACAAGGCCGATTCACCGCCGGCGAGACCCGGAACGACAACACCGGGCGGACCCTCGTCCGGCTCGACGCGGAACCCCCGCGAGACAGGAGAACCAACCATGAACCGCACCCGGGCACTGTCCGTCAAGCTGAACGCCCCCGTCGACGACCGCACGGCCGACGACCTCCGAACCGGCGTGACTGACCTCGCGGCATCCGCCACCGCCCCCAGCATCGGCCGGGCCGAACGCCTGGCCCGCGCCGCCCGTGCGGCCGAGCACGCCCGCAACCTGGCCGACGTCGTCCCCCTCCTCGACCCCTACGCGGGCACCGAGCACAACCGGATGGCCGACCTCCAGACCGTCGCCACCCGAGCACTCGCCGGCGAGACCGAACTCGACGGCGCGGTCGCCGAGCGCCTCCTCCGCGCCGAACAGTTCGACCGGCTCACCCACGCCACCCGCGCGGCCGCGAACCTGACCGGCCTCCGGCCCGGCTCGATCGCGCCCACCGTCGAGTTCGTGACCCCGGCCCGCTGGCTCGCCGCCTACGCCCTCCCCGCGGCCGGACTCGGACCGATCGACACCATCCCCGCCTGGGGCAACGGCATCCCCGCCGCAACGCTCAACCCCGGATTCGACAACCCGATCACCGGGGCCGACCTCGACGTCGCCGGCGACCCCCTGCCCTGGTCGCTCGTCGGGTTCGGCGTGAACACGTCGCGCCAGCGGTTCGACTGGGCCGCCGACAAGGGAGCCGAGTCCGAGCGCCTGTTCCTCGCGGCCGTGCACAAGGGACTGGAGAAGGCCCTCCTCGACGCCCTCGCGGCCGCCGCACCCGCGGCCGCGTCGTTCGAGGCCGCCGAGGTCGCCGCCGGCGCAACCGACTACGCCGCCGACCTCGTCGTCGTGAACCCGCAGGACGCCCCCAAGGTCACCCGCGCCTACGCGACCGCGTTCGACGGCTCCGACACCCTTCCGCCGCGGATCCTCCCGACCGCCGGCGCAACCAAGGGGACCGCGCTCGTCATGGCCTCCCCGGCCGTGTACGCCGTCGCCTCCCGCGTCGAGTGGGTTTCCGCGACCCGGCCCCGTGAGTGGGGCGTGGACGTCGCCGCCCTCATGTGGGGCCGCGCTCGCGTCCGGATCCCCGGGGCCGTGCAGAAGGTCGTCGTCGCGTGATCGCCGTCGAGCCCCAGCGCACCGCGCCCACCGTCGAGTGGATGCCCGACCGGGCCCGCTCCGAACGGGAACCCGCCTACGCCGACACGGTCCGCGAGTTCGTCGCCCACCGGCTGCCCTGGGCAACCTGGACGACCGCCGCGATCATCGTCGAGGACGGCGTCCGCTGGCTCGTCGCCGAGTCCCGGTTCGACACGGACGGCGACGCGCTCCGCGACCGGGCCGGACGACCCACCACCCGGACGGCGTCCGTCCCGCTGGCCCCCGACGAGGTCGGACCATGACCGGCCGCTACCACGCCGACCTCGTCGCCCCCACCCCGAGCACTCGACCGGCGAACCCGGACCCGTTCGTGCGGGCCGTCGCGGCCCTCCTCGAGGACGGCGTCCCCACCCGCGACGCCCAGCGCACCGTGGACGCGATCCGCAACCGGGAGCCCGACGCCTACCCGGACGCCCTCGCCCGCCACGGCCGACACGTTCACCCGCTCACCGCCGCGCACCACGCGGCCCAAACCCGGACGCCCTGAGCGTCCGAACCGCCGCGATGCTGGCCCGCTAGTCGTGGGCGGGCCCCGCGGCCGCCGGCCCCGAGACGACTCCTCGGGAACCCTCGGGGCCGGCACCCCCAGACGGCCGCGAGTGGAACCGCGGTCCGTGGCCCGGGGCTCCCCCTGCTGCACCTTCGGATCGGGCGCGTTCCGCAGGGGTCGAGCCCCGGACCACACCCCCCACCCCCACCACCGGAAGGGAGACCCCCACCATGAACCCCGGCACCCTCGCCCCCCGCCGCGGCACCCACGCCTGGAAACAACTCCGCCACGCCTGGCAACTCCGCATCGACACCAACAACGGCTGGCACTGCCGACGCTGCCTCGGACCAATCCCGCCACTCGACCCCAACGCCTGGCAACTCGGACACCCCGACGACACCACCAACCCAACCGACCGGATCCTCCTCGTCGAGATCGAACCCGAACACCCGAACTGCAACGCAAGCGCCGGCGCGGCCGAAGGAAACCGCAACCGCGACCCCGACCGACGCAAACCACCACCACCAAGCCGACAATGGCTCTGAACGACCCCCGGAACGGCCCGTGAGACGATCACGGGCCGTTCGCGTGTCCGTGGTCGTAGGCGAGCGCCGGGGGCCGCAGGACGGCCGCGTCGGGCCGGAGGGGGCCGTTTTTTCCTCGTCGAGGGGGTCGAGCGCAACCCCGGCCGCGATGTTGTCTCTCTCTCCCGGCCGTCGCCCTCGTCTGTCGGGTGGGCCTTGACGCCCCGTTGCCCGTGGGCGGCCCGTAACGGGCCCTAGGACGGCCGAACGGGTCGAGTCCGAGGACACGCGGAAGTGTCCGTGATCGCGTCAGAACGGCCGGGGGTGTCCTCGTGGGTTCGTCGGCGTCCGGCCCCTCGTGGTCCGGTTCCTCGTCGGCGTCCGGCCCTGGTCGGCGTCGGGCCGAGCGTGACGGTTCGTCGGCGACCGGGGTGTCACGCCCCCGTCACGGGCTCGTCACGGCGTGACAGGCGGTTCTGACTTGGGCGGCCGTCGAGCGACGGCACCCCGCCGGGAGCACGATCGCTACTTGCACGGATCTTGCACGCGGCCCCGATCCTGGGCATGAAAGAACCCGCTCCCCCTAGTGGGAAGCGGGTTCGGCACGTCGGGCTGACAGGATTTGAACCTGCGACCCCTTGACCCCCAGTCAAGTGCGCTACCAAGCTGCGCTACAGCCCGCCCGCGGTCAGGGTGACCCGACCACGGCGATGAACGTTACACCACCGGGGCCCCGCATGCAGAATCGGCCCACACCGCGTGGCGCGCCGAGAATCTCAGTTCGGTCACGAAGCACCATTGACAAGGCGAGATGGCAGCCCCGAAGCTGGTCCGACCGGGCGCCGTGCCCGGTTGTGAACAGGAGGACCGATGACTGACCAGCCGCTGGATCCCCGCGACGACCGTCTCGACGACGTGGACGCCCCGCGCGACGCGGTGCTCGACCCCGACCAGCCCGTGGTCGACCTCGACCGCGTCGACGACGAGGTCGACGGCGAGCACGAGACCGCTGACGACAAGTACATCCAGGTGGTCGATGGACGCCCCGAGACCCTCGGCGCGGAGCCGAAGGACGGCGCCGTCCCGGACGCGCCCCGTGACGACGAGCTCGGCTTCAAGGGCGACATGTACACCACCGAACCCGGCACCGAGGGCTCCTCGCGCGCCTGAGTGGCCCCTGTCGGCGATCGCGCCGACGGCACCCCGATCCCGGTCCGGGCGGTGGCAGGATGGCCCCATGGCCACCGACTTCGACGCCGCCGCCCGGACGTGGGACTCCCCCGAGAAGGTGGACCGCTCCACCAGGATCGCCGAGGCGATTGCGGACGCCGTGCCCCTCGACCCCGCCTGGAGCGCCCTGGACTACGGCTGCGGCACCGGGCAGCTCACCTGGCACCTCGGGGACCGGATCCACCACCCGGTCGACCTGGCCTACTCGGCGATGGCGTTGCACCACATCCCTGACACCGCAGCGGTGCTCGGGAACCTGACCGCGAGCCTGCACCCGGGAGGCTGGGTGGCACTGGCCGACCTCGACGCCGACCCTGCGAACACGTTCCACGCCGACGACTTCGACGGCCACCGGGGCATCGACCGGCACGCCCTGGCCGCCTCACTGCGCGAGCTGGGCTACCTCGATGTCGCCGAGCGCACCGCGCTGCGGGCCACCAAGGCCAAGCACGGGACGGACCACACCCACGACATCTTCCTGGTCACGGGGCGACGGCCGGGCTGAGCTCCTCGCGCGCACGCTCCGCGTCCCGCCCGCTGCCGGCCTGGACGGCCGCCACGCCCGCGAGCAGCACCGTGCCGCCCAGCAGTTGCACCGGTCCGGGCAGCTCGCCCAGCAGGAGCCAAGCCCACGCGACGGCGAACACGACCTCCGTGAGGCCCACGAACGACGCCACCGTGGGGCCCAGGCGCCGGGCGGCGATGAACCCGGTCACGTAGGCCAGTGCGGCCGCCACGACGACGAGTTCGAGCAGCGGCACCCACCACGGGTACGTGCCGCCGAAGAGCCGGACGTCGGCGGTCCCGAACCGCAGCGGCACCAGCCCGGTGAGGCCGGCCACGAGCAGGGCCACCGCCCCCACGCCGAGCCCGGCCGACACGAAGGCCAGCGGCGGGATGCCGGAGGTCTCGGCCGAGGTCACGTAGTAGACCGCCATGCCGGTGGCGGCGAACAGGCCCCAGGCGACGCCCCGCAGGTCGGCCCCGGCCAGGTCGGCCGGGTTCAGGATCACGGCCAGCCCGGCCACCGCCACCGCCATGCCGACCAGGGTCAGCGGCCCCGGGCGGCGCCGCGTCCGCGCCCAGACGTAGAGCACGACCAGCACCACGCCGAGGTACTCCAGCATCAGGGCGATGCCGACCTCGATGTAGGTGATGGCGTTGAAGTAGGCCACCTGGACGGCGGCGCCACCGAAGAGCCCGTACATGAGGATGGGGCGCCACTTCTCGCGCAGGACGTGCCAGCGCCCGCGCAGCGCGAGGGCCGCCAGCGGCGCCAGCACCAGCGAGGCGAGCCCGAGCCGCACGATCACCGCGGCGGCGGGCGACCAGCCCGACTCCAGCAGCGGCCGGGCGAAGGAGCCGGACGTGGCGAACATCGCCGCCGAGGCGAGCGCGACCGCCAGCCCAACGGCGCGGACCCCGGGCTGTGGCGTCATGCGTTCATCCCGCGGGCGGCGACCGCCCACCGGTCCACGAGGCCGCCGTCGGCGAGGACCGCGTACTCGTCGACCAGGTTGACCGCGTTGCACGCGTGGTTGGGCACGACCCGCACGGTCGAACCCAGCGGCGGCAGCGGGCGTCCGGCCAGGTCGGCCACCGCGTGGTGCTCGGACAGGATGACGATCCGCGCCTCGGGGTGGTCCAGCAGGCGACCGAACCCGGACGCCCACGCCGGCCGGTCCGCGCCCAGCACCTTGGAGCCCGAGTCGAGCACGAGGCGGCCGCCCGCGTGGCTGACCACGGTGGCGTGGCAGGTCAGCGCGATCTGGTCGGGGGTGCAGGAACCCAGCTCCCACTGCTGGGCGTCGTTGAAGACGTACACGCCGGGCCGCGACTCGGTCAGGCCGTCGCCGGTCTCGGCCAGGCTGGGCGTCGACCCGCCCGACAGCACCACCGGCTCGATCCCGGCGGCGCGCAGGGCCTCGGCCGCGGACGCCAGCGCCCCGGCCTCTCCCCCTGCCGCCGCCGCCCGGCCGCCCGGGGCGTAGCTGTGGCCCGGGAACGTGAACGCCCCGAGCACCTCCAGCCCGCCCTCGACGGCACCGGCCGCCACCTCGCCTGCGGCCTCGGGCGCCACACCGGAGCGGTGGTGGCCCGAGTCGACCTCCACGAGCCCGGTGACCCCCGTGCCGGCCAACCGGCGTGCCGCCTCGACCGAGTCGAAGCCGACCCGGAGCGTGGCCCGCTCGGCCAACCGCGCCAACCGACGCCGGCGGTCGTCGTCGAGCCACAGCGGGTACGCGACGAAGAGGTCGTCGAAGCCCTGCTGGGCGAACACCTCGGCCTCGCCGACGGTGGCCACGGTGAGGCCGCCGACCCCGGCGTCCTCCTGCATGTGGGCGATCTCGGGGCTCTTGTGCGTCTTCACGTGGGGGCGCAAGGCGAGGCCGCGGTCGTCGGCCCAGGCCGCGACGCGCTCGATGTTGGCCTGCAGGACGGGAAGGTCGATCGCCAGGAACGGCGTTGGGGGCAGACGGTCGACCATGTCAGCGCTTGCGCTTCTCCCGCGCCCGGACCTCGACGTTCACCGGGCTGCCCACGAAGCCGAACTCCTCGCGCAGGCGACGCTCGACGAACCGCTCGTACTGCGGGTCGAGCTTGCCGGAGGTGAACAGCACGAAGGTCGGCGGGCAAGCCTGCGCCTGCGTGCCGAAGAGGATCCGCGGCTGCTTGCCCGACCGCACGGGGTGCGGGTGGGCGGCGGCCACGCGGCCCAGGAAGCTGTTGAGGTTGCCCGTGGTGACGCGGGTCTCCCAGCCCTCGAGGGCGGCGTCCACGGCCTTCTTGAGCTTGTCGACGTTGCGGCCGGTCAGGGCCGAGATGTTCACGTGCGGCGCCCAGCTGAAGGCGTGGATGTCGCGCTCGACCTCGCGCTCGAGGTAGCGGCGGCGCTCGTCGTCGGTGAGGTCCCACTTGTTGTAGGCGATGACCATGGCCTTGCCGGCGTCCTCGACCATGCTCAGGATCTTGAGGTCCTGGTCGGAGATCGTCTCGGAGGCGTCGATGATCACCACGCACACCTCGGCGCGCTCGATCGCCTGCTGGGTGCGCAGCGAGGCGTAGTACTCGTGGCCCGAGGCCTCCTTGACCCGGCGGCGCAGGCCGGCGGTGTCGATGAAGCGGTAGACCTCGCCGCCCAGATCGACCAGCTCGTCGACCGGGTCGACGGTGGTGCCGGACGCGTTGTCGACCACCGAGCGCTGCTGGCCCGACAGCTTGTTCAGCAGCGAGCTCTTGCCGACGTTGGGCTTGCCGACGATCGCGACACGGCGGGGCCCCCCGATCTCGTCGTAGTCGGCCTCGGGCGCCTCCGGCAGGGCGTCCAGGACGGCGTCCAGCAGGTCGCCGGACCCACGGCCGTGCAGCGCCGAGACCGGGTAGGGCTCGCCCAGACCGAGGTTCCACATGGACGCCGCCTCGGCCTCCAGGCGCTGGTCGTCGACCTTGTTCGCCGCGAGCACCACCGGCTTCTTGGCACGGCGCAGCACGCGCACGACGGCCTCGTCCTCGTCGGTGATGCCGACGGTCGCGTCGACGACGAACAGCACTGCGTCGGCGGCGCCGATGGCCAGCTCGGCCTGCTCGGCGATCTGCGCGGCCATGCCCTGGGCGTCCGAGACCCAGCCGCCGGTGTCGACGATCACGAAGTCGCGGCCGTTCCAGGTCGCGTCGTAGCTCACCCGGTCGCGGGTGACGCCGGGCTTGTCCTGCACGACGGCCTCGCGGCGGCCGATGATGCGGTTGACGAGCTGGGACTTGCCGACGTTCGGGCGTCCGACGACGGCCAGGACGGGCTTGATCTCGGTCACGGGCGGGACTCCTCGGCCAGGTCGGTGATGGCGTCGACGACCTCGGCCAGGGTCATGTCGGACGTGTCGAGCAGCTGGACGCCGTCGGCGGCGGTCTGGAAGTCCACCAGCTTGGAGTCGTCGCGGTCGCGACGCAGGACCTGGTCGCGCAGCTGGTCCTCGGTGAGCTTCCCGGCCATGTCGCCGGCGCGGCGGCGCAGGCGCGCCTCGGGCGAGGCGGTGAGCAGGATGCGCAGGTCGGCGTCGGGGTAGACGACGGTGGTGATGTCGCGGCCCTCGGCGACGCAACCGCGCGGGTCGGCGTCCATGAGCGCCCGCTGGCGCCGCACCATGTCGGCACGGCACTCGGGGATCGTGGAGACCGCCGAGACGTTCTGCGCGGTGCGCGGCTCGCGGATCTCGGCGGTGACGTCGCGCCCGTTCACCCGCACCCAGCGCTCGTCGGGGTCGAGGCTGAGCTCGATGTCGGCGCTCGTGGTGGCCTCGATCACGGCCGCGGTGTCGTCGGGGCTGACCCCGGCGTCCAGGAACGCCACGGCCACCGCGCGGTACATCGCGCCGGTGTCGAGGTAGGACAGTCCCAGGCGCCGGGCCACCGCGCGGGCGGTCGTCGACTTGCCGGACCCGCTGGGTCCGTCGATGGCGATCACGAGGCGGTCGTCGGGCACCGGGGCAGTCTACCGGCGCCCCACCTACGCTGGTGACATGGCTCTGGAGCAGCTGGACGCGGACCTGTGGGTGGCCGACGGCCCCGTGGCGGTCGACCTCCTGGTCGTGCCCTACCCGACGCGGATGACCGTGGTCAGGCTCGCCGACGGCGGGCTCTGGGTCGCCTCGCCCGTCCCCACCCCGGTCGAGGTGTTGGACGCGCTGCGCGAACTCGGCCCGGTGCGCCACCTCGTCTCCCCCACCCCGCGCCACCACTGGCGGCTCGAGTCCTGGCACGCCCTCTTCCCGGACGCCGCGCTCTGGTCGTGTCGCACGGGTCCCTTCACGCTCGGCGACAAACGGCTGCCCGCGACGGTGCTCACCGACGAGGCACCGGCCGCCTGGGCGGGCCAGCTCGACCAGGCCGTCTACCGGGGGCGCGGGTTCGAGGAGACCACGTTCCTCCACCGCGCGTCGCGGACGCTGCTGGTGGAGGATATCGTCCAGAGCCACCGGCCGTCGGTCGGCCGCCCCCTGCTGAACGGGCTCATCCGGTTCGGGAACGTGCAGGCACCCGGCGGCGTGCCGCGTGACATCCGGGCCATCTCCCGACGCGGTGCGCGGGCCTGGGTCGAACGCGTCCTCAGCTGGGACTTCGACCGGCTCGTCATGGCGCACGGCCCCGTCGTGGCCACGGGAGCCAGGGCCTACGTGGAGCGCGCCTTCGCCTGGGCGCTGCGCTGAGGCGACCCGGTCAGGGTGCCGGCCGGCCCAGCTTCTCGACCGCGCGGTGCATGAACGCCGCCATCGCGTCGCGCGCGACGGGCTCGAGGGGCCGGTACGTGCCGTCCGTCCAGCCGGTCGAGATGCCCTCGTCCGCCAGCCAGCGGATCTCCGTGCCGAAGGCCGTCCCGTTCGGGACGTCGGAGAAGAGCGGGAAGCTGGTGCCCGCCATGATGGTCGCCACCCGGGTGCGGAGGGCGTCCATCTGGGAGTAGACGTACCGCCCCGGGCACAGCGTGGGCCGCTCGTCACGGTGGCCGTGGATCGCGGGCAGGTCCACCCGGCCACCCTCCCTGCCGCCGGAGCCCCAGGTCCGGCCGTGGGGGTCGACGCCGTGGCGCAGCAGCTTCCACGCGAACACCTGGGCGAGGGTCTCCATGGTCGCCGCGGTGGGCGCCACCTCCTCGTGGTTGCCCAGCAGCGAGATGTTGGTGAGGCGCTGGTTGGTCACGTCGGTGTCGTCACTGCCCACCACCGCCCGGTGGACGCCCCCGCTGCGGCCCTCCCACGCCCGCCCGAACCGGTCGATGAGCACGTTGTAGGCGATGTCGTTCCACCCGCGCTCGTTGACGTGGAAGGCCTGGATCGACCGCAGCACCGCGGGCACCTGCTCGGCGGTGTAGGTGTTGCCGGTCGCCGTGTGGTGCACCATCGCCCCGGTGACCTCGCCGATCCTCGACGGGTAGCGGACGATCGACTCGTTCGCGCCCCACGCCGACCGCGGCAGGATGCGGGGCTGCGGCCATGCGTCCGCGGCGGCGGACGCGGCGAGGTCGGCGGCCGTGACCGTCGAGGAGTAGGTGACGAGGCGGGGACCCGGCGGGGCCGCGTGCGACGCCCGTGCGGCCTCCGCGTCGCCGAGGACCACCGGCTCGCTCACGGCTCCCCCGCCCGGGCGCGGCTCGAACCCCACGGCGACACCGCCGAGGTCGGCCTGTTCGCCGTCGGCGGGCGCGCGGTCCAGCACGTAGGCGGCCACGACGACCTCGTCGCCCACGGCGGCGTCCGTCGGCGCCGCGTCGGCCGGGGACACGGGCGCGACAAGCAGGAACAGGCAGAGCAGCAGGCTGAGGGTGCGCAGCATGCGCGCCATGCTACGTGCGGATGCTCCATCCCGCAGCGGTCATCGCCGCGGCCAGGGGTTCGGCGGCGGACGCGTCCACGTGCACGGCCAGCCAGCCCCGCTCGGCCTGGGTGTCGTGGTCGATGGTGACGTCCTCGACGTTGACCCCGGCGGCCTCGACGTCGGCGAACAGGCGCGCGAGCGAGCCCGGGGCGTCCGGGATCTCGACGACCACCTCGGCCCAGTCGGCCGGCAGCGAGCCGTGCTTGCCCGGGATCGCGCGCGTGCCGGTGCGGCCGCGGTCGAGGAAGGCCTCGACCGCGTCGGGGTCGTCGATGGTCTCGATGAGGCGGCCGAGGTCGGCGTGCAGCTCCTGCAGCTCGATGCGCAGGGCGCGGTGGTTGGCCGAGATGATCTGGCGCCACAGCTTGGGATCGCCGCCCGCGATGCGGGTGACGTCGCGCAGGCCCTGGCCGGCCAGCGTGAGGTGCTCGGCGGGCAGGTCGAGCAGGCCCCCGGCCACGAGGGCGCTCATCAGCTGGGGCACGTGGGAGACCTGGCCGACGGCCTCGTCGTGGTGCTGGGCGGCCATGGTCGTCAGGCGGGCGCCGCACACCTCGGCGACGCGGCGGACCACGAGCACCGACTGGGCCGCCGACGTGTCGTGGGGCGTGATCACCCAGGTGCGGTCCTCGAAAAGGTCGGCGCGGGCGGTGAGGGGGCCGTCCTTGGCGGAACCGGCCATGGGGTGGGAGCCGCAGTAGCGGGCCAGGTCGGCGCCGGTCGCGCGCAGGGCCTGCAGCACGACGCCCTTGACCGAGCCCACGTCGGTGACGGTGGCCTCGGGGAAGCGCTGCAGCGCCTCGAAGATGACGCCGGCGAGGGCCTGCGGCGGGGTCGCGACCACGACCAGGCGCACGTCGGCGGGGTCGACCGGCTCGACGCTCCCCGCACCGCGGGAGGCGGCGACGAGCGCGTGCGAGCGCCGCTTGTCCTCGAGGTGCACCTCGATGCCGGCGCGGCTCAGTGCCATCGCCACGGACGCCCCGACCAGCCCCGAGCCGATGACCACGGCCGGGCTGAGGTTGACCTCGATCACTGGCCGCCCTTCTGCACGAACCCCTTGACGTAGCTCTCGGCGTCCGACTCGAGCACCGTGTCGATCTCGTCGAGCAGCGCGTCGAGGTCGTCGACCTGCGCCTGCTTCACCACGAGCGGGGCCTCCTGCTCGCGCTCGACCGACGGCGTGCGCTGGCGCTGGATGCGTTCGCTCATGGTTCCCTCCGGTCGTGGCTCCGCACGAGTCTATCGACGCCGCCCTCGGTGGGTGCCCCGGCCGCCGTGTGCCGGAACGGGTCGGGCATCCGCAGCGTGTGCAGGGCGCGGCCGGAGTCGCGCACCAGCAGGGAGTCCCAGCCGGCGGCGACCACGTGGTCGACGTGGTCGCGCACCCACGTGCCGCGCGTGTGGGCGCGGGTGTCCGCGGGCGCGGTGGTCATGGCCCGTTCGACGTCGGCGGCGGCCGGGCCGGGTGCGAGGCGTCCGACGGCCAGGAGGCGTTCGGCGATGCCGCGCTCCCCCAGCTCGGCCCACGCGAGGTCGACCTGGGCCAGCTTGGGGTGGTCCCAGCCCAGCCCCTCGCGCTCGCGGTAGCCCTCGAGCAGGGCGAGCTTGGCTGCCCAGTCGAGCCGGTCGGCGACCCGGGCCGGGTCCGCGCGCAGGTCGTCCAGCACGGCGGTCCACGCGGTCAGGAGCTCGGACGCCTCGGCGAACGGCTCGCGCTCGGCCCACGCCGCGGCGGCGTCGCGGAGCCCCTCCTGGAGGTCGAGGACGGTGGCGGTCATGCCGTCCACGAGGGCCAGCGGGGCGGCGAGGGTGAGGTCGCGGCTCACGGCCCGGAACGCGCCGACCGGGTCGGCGAGGCGAGCCGCCGGGAGCGCCCCGTCCTCGAGCGCGCCCAGGCACAGCCCGAGCACCCCGACCGCGAGCCACGTCGCGAAGGGCGAGCGGGTGGCGTCCCCGGCGATGACGTGGAGGCGCCGCCAGTCCCGCGGCAGCGCGTGCGGCTCGTCGCGGGTGTTGACGATGCCACGCCGCTGGGTGGTGTCCAGGCCGCTCACGCGTTCGAAGAAGTCGGCGCGCTGGGACAGCTGGAAGCCGGGTCGCTCCGAGCCTTGGCCCAGGCCCACCCGGCCGGCGCCCCCGAGCACGGCGCGGGTGACGAGGATCGTGGGCAGGGTGCCCTCGACCGCCTCCCACGGGGTCGACCGGCGTAGCAGCACGTTCTCGTGGTAGCCGTAGCTGTTGCCCTTGCCGTCGGTGTTGTTCTTGTAGACCCGCACCGGCGTCCCCAGCTCGGCGCTCACGCGTGCGGCGGCCTCGGCGACGATGCGGTCCCCGGCCAGCTCGTGGACCAGCAGGTCGGTGGCCGAGGTGGTCTCGGGCGTGCAGTACTCGGGGTGGCCGTGGTCGACGTAGAAGCGGGCCCCGTTGCCCAGCACGCGGTGCCGGGAGTCCTCGACCACCGGGGTGGCCGGCACCCCGCACGCCTCGACGACGAGCGCCGAGAGGGCATGCGCGTCGAGGTCGGGACGCCCGGGCGCGGCGATCCCGTACTCGGTCTCGGTCCCCAGCAGGAGTGGCATGCGGGCATTGTCGCACCGCGCCGCTAGGGTGCTGGCCATGGGCCGCATCGCCGCTATCCTCGCCGACCTCGCGCTGGTCATCGTGTTCGTCATCATCGGTCGGGCCTCGCACAGCGAGGCCCTCGACTTCGACGGCATCCAGCGCACCGCGCTCCCGTTCCTGGCGGGCACGCTCATGGCGTGGATCGGCTTCCTGCTCAAGAAGCACAGCGGCCTCACGCTGAAGAACGGCCTGTTCGTCTGGGCGATGACGGTCGTGCTCGGCCTGACCTTCCGCCTGCTGCTCGGCGACACCGCCGAGATCGGTTTCGTCGTCGTCACCGCGCTCGTGCTGGCAGCGTTCCTGATCGGCTGGCGCGCCGTGCGGTGGCTGCTGCAGCGCAACAAGCCGGTGCCCCAGCGGGCGAAGGACCCGCGGCGGTCCGGCAACCCGGCCCGCCGCAACGCGGGCTGACTTAACTGCCCGCCTGGGCGTCCAGAGCCCGCACTCCCCCGCCGCGCGTCCCGCCGGCCAGGGTCCGCATGAACACGATCCGCTCGCCGCGGCGTCCGGACAGCTTCGCCCAGTCGTCGGGGTTGGTGGTGTTGGGCAGGTCCTCGTTCTGCTCGACCTCGGCCCGCACGGCGTCCAGCACGTGACCGCGGCGCACCCCGCGCTCGCCCCCGTCGAGCAGCTCCTTGATGGCGGCCTTCTTCGCCCGTGAGGCGATGTTGGCCAGCATCGCGCCCGAGGCGAAGTCGCCCACGTGGAGCACCTCGCGGTCGCCGCTGGCGTAGGTGACCTCGACGAACTCGTTGCGCGGGGTCTCGGCGTACAGGTCGGCCACCGCGTCGGCGATCACGGACGCCCTCAGCGCGGCCACACCGCCTGCCGAGGCCGCCTCGGCCCCGTTCCACGGCATGGCGTCGGTGAGGGACAGCCCGAGGATCTCCGCCGCCCCGTCGCGGCTGGGCCGGTCGAGGCGGATCTTCACGTCGAGGCGTCCGGGGCGCAGGATGGCGGGATCAATCAGGTCCTCGCGGTTGGTCGCGCCGATCACGATGACGTTGGCCAGCGACTCGACGCCGTCGATCTCGGCGAGCAGCTGCGGCACGATCGTCGACTCGACGTCGGAGCTGACGCCCGAGCCGCGGGTGCGGAACAGCGAGTCCATCTCGTCGAAGAACACGATCACGGGGCGGCCGGCCTCGGCGACCTCGCGGGCGCGGGCGAAGGTGAGCCGGATCTGGCGCTCGGTCTCCCCGACGTACTTGTTGAGCAGCTCGGGGCCCTTGATGTTCAGGAACGACGACCCGGCCGAGTTGGCCACCGCCTTGGCGACCATGGTCTTGCCGCAGCCGGGGGGCCCGTAGAGCAGCACGCCCTTGGGGGCGGCCAGCCCGAACTCGGTGAACAGGTCCCGGTGCCGGAAGGGCAGCTCGACCGCGTCGCGGACCTGCGCGATCTGGTCGTCGAGCCCGCCGATGTCGGCCCAGCTCACGTCGGGGACCTCCTCCAGCGTGAGCTCCTCGACGTCGGTGCGGGCGACCGACGCCCAGGCGACCAGCGCGCGCCGGTCGGCCAGGAGCGACTCGCCCGGCGTGATCTCGGCGTCGCGCAGGGCGGCGCCCAGCTGGACGACGACCTCCTCGTCATTGGCGCCCGCCACCAAGGCCGACGTGGCGTCGAGGCGCTCGCGCACCCGCACCACCTCCCCGGCGGGCCGGTGGTCGGTGACGGCGACGACGACGAGGGCCTCGTTGACCAGGACCCCGGCCCCGACGCCCAGGCGCTCGACGGCGACGACCTCGGGGGCCACGGCGGCACGCACGAGGCGTCCGCCGACGTGGACGTCGGCCAGCCCCGCCTCGGGCAGCCCGACCACGATCCCGAACTGCTGCGGCGGCAGCGCGAGCGCGGCCACCTGCTCCCGCAGGGCGAGGAGCTGGTCGCGGGCCTCCCGCAGGGTGACGTTGAGCTTGTCGTTGTGCTGGGCCAGCGCCCGGGCGTCCGCCCGCGCCTGCGCGAGCCGCCGCTCGGCGACCTCGGCGCGCAGGGCGTCCTCGTCGGTCATGGGGCCAGCCTATTCAGCCTCGGTGACCGCCGTGGCCTGCTGCTCCACCCAGGCCGGCCGGGGGCCGACGTAGTCGGCGCCGTACGCGCCCGGCGCCGGACGCCGCTTCTTGCGCGGCGGCGTGTGCCCCGGCGCGAGACGGCGGGAGAACAGCAGGAAGCCGGTGTGGCCGCTGGTGGCGTGGCCGGGCCGGATGGCGAGGCCCTCGGCGTGCCAGTCGCGGCCGGTGTACTCCTTGAGCACGGGCTCGGTGAACCCGCCGTGGGTGCGCAGGGTGTCGGCGGTGCGACCCAACTGGGTGGCGGTGGCGACGTAGCAGCACAGCACCCCGCCGGGCACGAGGCGCTCGGCCACGGCGTCGATGCAGTCCCAGGGGGCGAGCATGTCGAGGATCGCGCGGTCGACCTCCTCGGGGCCGATGACCTCGGCGAGGTCGCCCAGGCGCACCTCCCAGGAGGCCGGCTCCTCGCCGTAGAACGCGCGCACGTTCTTCCTGGCCACCTCGGCGAACTCGGGGCGGCGCTCGTAGCTCCACAGCCGCCCGGTGGGGCCGAGGGCGCGCAGCAGCGCCATGGTCAGTGCGCCCGAGCCCACGCCGGCCTCGAGCACCCGGGCGCCGGGGAAGATGTCGGTCTGCATCAGGATGTGCGCGGCGTCCTTGGGGTAGATGACCGCGGCCTCGCGGGGCATCGACACCATCACGTCGTGCATCAGCGGCCGGAACACCAGGAACTGGTCGCCGCCGACCGACGTGGCCACGACCCCCTCGGGGCCGCCGATGAGGTCGTCGTGCTGGATGCCGCCCTTGGTGGTGTGGAACACCCCGCCGGCGCGCAGCTTCACCGAGTGGCGGCGCCCCTTGGCGTCGCTCATCGTGACCCGCTCGCCCTCCTGGAGGGGGCCGGTGGTGGTCGGGTAGGTCGGGTGGTCAGTCACGCAGGCTCCAGAGTCCGAGTTGCCAGGCGGGGCCGAAGGGCTGGCCCTGCAGGGTGGTGCCGGGGCCGAGGAACATCGTCTCGGGCCCGACGGAGAGGGGCAGGACCGTCAGGTCCGCGGCCGCCTGCTGCTGGATCTCGGCCAGCAGGGCCAGGCGGGTGGGTGGGTCGGTGGTCTCCCGGGCGTGCCGGACGAGGTCGTCCACCTTCTCGCGCGAGCCGGGCAGCGCGTCGTCGACGTAGGACTGCAACCAGCCGAACGCGGTGTTGACCCACGCCGGGCGGTCGGTGAGCAGCAGGTCGGCGTCGTTGGTGTCGGGCACGAGCTGCACCGACATGCCGGCCCGCTCCTCGAGCCGGTCGCGCAGCATCGAGGCGAGGTCGCGCTGCCCCGGCGCCTTCGACGAGTAGGCCAGCGTGAGCCGCAGCCGCTGGCCGCCCAGGTCGGGGACCTCGGCGGTCCCACCGACCGGGAACGCGTCCACCGCGCCCTCGACGGTCGGCGGCACGATCGAGGCCAGCGAGCGGTCGGCCTGCAGCGCGGCGGCCACGGCCGCCCGCACGGCGGGGTCCTCGCGGTAGGCCGAGTCGGGCCGGAACAGCAGCCGCTGCACGCGCACCTGCGGCAGGTCCACGCGGGTGAAGCCGGTCCGGGTGGCGTCGTCGTGGGTGGCCATCTCGGTGGCCAGCCTCTGCAGCGCGGACTCGTTCAGGCTGCGCCACACCACGTCGGTGGACGCCGCGGCCATCGCCTCCTCCACCGCCCCGCTGTCGGCGGCGAAGCTGACCCTGACCTCGTCGATGGTCCCGCCCTGGGCGCCCCGGTAGTCCTCGAACCGCTCGAACACGAGGTGGTCGGGGGCCGTGGTCACCAGCTGGTAGGGGCCCGAGCCGACGACCTGGCCCTCGTTGCTGCGCACCGCGTCGGGGTCGTAGAGCTCCTCGTCGACGATGGACGCCGCGGGCGTGGCCAGGGCGTGCCCGAACTGGCTGTCGGCGTACTTGAGCACGAAGGCCACGGTCTTCTCGTCGACCACGTCGACCCGCTGGAGGGAGTCGAACAGCTGGATCGAGCTGCGTGGCACGCTCAGCCGGTACGCGCGCTCGATGCTGAACTTCACGTCGGAGGCCGTCAGCTCGTGCCCGTTGTGGAAGGTGAGCCCCTCGGGCAGGTCGCACTGGTAGGTGGTGGGCGACGTGTAGAGGCAGTCGCTGGCCAGGTCGGGCTTGAGCTCGGCCCCCTCGGGGTGCACGACCATGAGCCGGCTGAACGCGTTGAGGGCGACCAGCGCGTCGGCCGCGGTCGTCGCCGCGGCGGGGTCGTAGGTCGTGGGCACCTCGGTGGTGGTCACGGTGAACGGACGCGGCGGCGGCGTGGGCGTCGGGCTCGGCGTCTCCACGGTGCTGGGCGCGGGCGCCGGCTCCTCGGGCGCCTGCGGCATCGTGCAGCCGGCCAGCAGCGCGACGCCGGCGGCGAGGGCTGCGAGCCTACGCATCGCGGAGCTCCTGCCAGAGGGCGCCCACCTCGGCGAGGGTCAGCCCCTCGAGGGTCGGGACGAGGCGGCGGCGGGTGGCGGGCACGATCACCTGCTCGAACGGCACCGCGATCGTGGCGAGGCCGGCGTTCTCGGCCGAGGCGGTCCCCGGCAGGGAGTCCTCCAGGGCGAGGCAGTCGCGGACCGCCAGCCCGAGGCGCTGCGCCGTGAGCAGGTAGGGCTCGGGGTCGGGCTTGCCGTGGGTGACCTGGTCGCCGCCGACGATGACCTCGAAGCTCCCCGCGGGCATGGTGTCGACCACGTGCTCCAGCACCTGGGTCCAGGACGCCGACACCAGCGCGCAGCGGATACCGGCCGCCCGGGCCGTCGCCAGGAACTCCCGCGCGCCGGGCCGGTAGTCGACCCCGACCTCGACCATGTCCTCCAGCGCCCAGTCGTTCAGGACGGCGGCCCAGTGGTCGGGGTCCTCCCCCGTGACGCCGCTCCAGCCCATGATCGCCAGCGCGCTGTCGCGCAGCGAGTTGCCCACCAGCGCGTGGTGCTGGTCGGGCGTCATCGTGCCGCCACCCCAGGTGCGCATGAGCCGGGCCTCGGCCGCGTGCCACGACTTCTCCGAGTCGACGAGCGTGCCGTCGAAGTCCCACAGCAAGGCTGCGGGGACGTCGACGCCGGGGACCAACTCAGCGGGCATTGAAGTACTTCGCCTCCGGGTGGTGGACGACCAGCGCGTCGGTGGACTGCTCGGGGTGCAGCTGGAGCTCCTCGCTCAGCACCACGCCGATGCGCTCGGGCTCGAGCAGGGCGACCAGCTTCGCGCGGTCCTCGAGGTCGGGGCAGGCCGGGTAGCCGAAGCTGTACCGCGAGCCGCGGTAGGCCTGGTCGCGGATCATCGCGTCCACGTCGCCGTCGGCGGCGCCCGTCAGGCCCAGGTCCTCACGGACGCGGTGGTGCCACATCTCGGCGAGCGCCTCGGTCAACTGCACCGACAGTCCGTGCAGCTCGAGGTAGTCGCGGTAGGAGTCGCCGGCGAACAGGCGGTTGGTCTCCTCGGCAACGCGCGAGCCCATGGTGACCAGCTGGAACGCGATCACGTCGGGCCCCAGCTCGGCGGCCTCCTCGGCGTCGCGGTAGAAGTCGGCCAGGCACAGGCGCTTGTCGCGGGACTGGCGCGGGAACGTGAACCGGGTCAGCTCGCGCGTCGGGTCCTCGGGCGCGCCCACGACGAGGGTGTTCCCCTCGGAGTGGCACGGCCAGTAGCCGTAGGTGACCGCGAACTCGGCCAGCCCGTCGGTCTGGATCCGGTCGAGCCACGTCCGCAGGCGCGGGACGCCCTCGGCCTCGACGAGCGCCTCGTACGTCGCCCCGCCGCGGCCGCCGCGCAGGCCCCACTGGCCCATGAACGTGGCCCGGTGGTCGAGCCACTCGGCGACGTCGGCCAGCTTGACCCCCTTGACGACGCGGCTTCCCCAGAACGGCGGGGTGGGCACGTCGATGCGGCGGGCGACCTCGGACCGGGTGGTGTCGGCGTACAGGTCGGGGTCCACGGCCTCTTGGCGGGTCTTGCCCTTGACGCGCCGCTCCCGGGGCGCGGGCAGCGCCTCGGTCTCGCCCCGCTTGACCGCCATCACGGCGTCCATCAGCGACAGGCCCTCGAAGGCGTCGCGGGCGTAGCGCACCTCGCCGGAGTACATGCCGTTGAGGTCCTGCTCCACGTAGGCGCGGGTGAGCGCGGCGCCGCCGAGGAGCACCGGCTTGTCGACCAGGCCGCGGGCCTCCAGCTCGAGCAGGTTGTCCTTCATCACCACGGTCGACTTCACCAGCAGCCCGGACATGCCGATCGCGTCGGCGTTGTGCGCCACCGCGGCCTCGATGATGGTGCCGACGGGTTGCTTGATGCCGAGGTTGACCACCGTGTAGCCGTTGTTGGTCAGGATGATGTCGACCAGGTTCTTGCCGATGTCGTGGACGTCGCCCTTGACCGTGGCCAGCACGATCGTGCCCTTGCCCTCGTCGTCGGACTTCTCCATGTGCGGCTCGAGGTGGGCCACCGACTTCTTCATCACCTCGGCCGAGGCGAGCACGAACGGCAGCTGCATCTGGCCCGAGCCGAACAGCTCGCCGACGGTCTTCATGCCGGCCAGCAGGTCCTCGTTGACGATGTCGAGCGCGGGCTTGGACGCCAACGCCTCGTCGAGGTCGTCGGTCAGGCCCTTGTCGTCGGCGTCCACGATGCGGCGCTGGAGGCGCTCGCCCAGCGGCAGCGCCTTCAGCTCCTCGGCGCGCGCGGCCTTGGTGTCGGCGGTGGTGACGCCCTCGAACAACTCCAGGAAGCGGGCCAGCGGGTCGTAGCCCTCGCGGCGGCGGTCGTAGACCATGTCGAGGGCCACCTCGCGCTGCTCCTCGGGGATCCGCGCCATCGGCAGGATCTTGCTCGGGTGCACGATCGCCGAGCTCAGCCCGGCGTCCACGCACTCGTTGAGGAACACCGAGTTGAGCACGACGCGCGCGGCCGGGTTGAGCCCGAAGCTGACGTTCGAGACGCCCAGCGTGGTCTGCACCTCGGGGTACTTCGCGGTGATCTGCCGGATCGCCTCGATGGTCTCGATGGCGTCGCGGCGGGTCTCCTCCTGGCCGGTGCCGATGGGGAAGGTCAGGCAGTCGACGATGATGTCGGAGGTGGCCAGCCCCCAGTTCTGCGTGAGGTCGGTGATCAGCCGCTCGGCGACGCGCACCTTCCACTCGGCGGTGCGGGCCTGGCCCTCCTCGTCGATGGTGAGCGCCACGACGGCGGCGCCGTGCTCCTGCACGATCGGCATCACGCGGGCGAACCGGCTGGTGGGGCCGTCGCCGTCCTCGTAGTTGACCGAGTTGATGACGCAGCGCCCGCCCAGGGACTCCAGGCCGGCCTCGATGACCTCGGGCTCGGTCGAGTCGAGCATGATCGGCAGCGTCACCGACGTGTTCAGCCGGGACGCCAGCTCACGC
The DNA here is from genome assembly GCF_014164675.1 of Propioniciclava sp. MC1683. Lineage (NCBI taxonomy): Bacteria > Bacillati > Actinomycetota > Actinomycetes > Propionibacteriales > Propionibacteriaceae > Propioniciclava > Propioniciclava sp. MC1683. Next base: position 29,192 of record NZ_JACJFX010000005.1, read on the forward strand.
ATGTCGGCAGTGCCGTCGCGGCCCACGTAGTCGGCGCACAGGTCGAGCAGGTGCGCGCCCTCACGGGATTGGCCCTTGGCGATGTCGACGCACTCGTCCCAGTTGCCGGCGAGCATCGCCTCGCGGAAGGCCTTGGAGCCGTTGGCGTTGGTGCGCTCCCCCACGGACAGGTAGGAGGTGTCCTGCCGCAGCGGGGTGTCGGCGTACAGGCTCGACACCGAGGCCACGTCGGCCGGGGTGCGGGGGGCCAGCGGACGCCCGCCCACGGCGTCCGAGAGCTGCCGGATGTGCTCGGGGGTGGTGCCGCAGCAGCCGCCGACCAGCGCGAGGCCGAACTCGTCGACGTACTGGGTGAGGGTCGCGGTGAACTCCTCGGGGCCGAGCGGGTAGCGGGCCCCGTCGGCGGTGAGCTCGGGCAGGCCGGCGTTCGGCATGCAGGCCACGCCCACCTGCGCGTTGCGGGAGAGGTGGCGCAGGTGCTCGCTCATCTCGGCCGGCCCGGTGGCGCAGTTCAGGCCGATCACGTCGACGCCGAGCGGCTCGAGCGCGGTCAGCGCGGCGCCGATCTCGGAGCCCATCAGCATCGTGCCGGTGGTCTCGACGGTGACGTTGACCAGGATCGGCAGGGTCACGCCGGCCTCGGCCATCGCGCGCTTGGCGCCGACGATGGCGGCCTTGGCCTGGAGCAGGTCCTGGCAGGTCTCGACCTGGAAGGCGTCGACGCCCCCGCGGATCATCGCCGCGGCCTGCGTCTGGTAGCCGTCGCGGAGGGTGGCGTAGGGAAGGTGGCCCAGCGACGGCAGCTTGGTGCCCGGTCCCATCGAGCCCAGGACCCAGCGCGGCCGCTCGGGGGTGGACGCCGCGTCCGCGGCCCGGCGGGCGATGCGGGCGCCGGCCTCGGCGAGTTCGGCGATCCGCTCGGGGATGTCGTACTCGCCGAGGGCGGCGAGGTTGGCCCCGAAGGTGTTGGTCTCGACGGCGTCGGCCCCCGCGTCGAGGTAGGCGGCGTGGATGGCCTCGACGACGTCGGGGCGGGTCACGTTGAGGATCTCGTTGCAGCCCTCGAGCCCGGCGAAGTCGTCCTCGACCGTGAGGTCGTACCCCTGCAGCATGGTCCCCATTCCTCCGTCGGCGATGACGACGCGATGGGACAGGGCGGTGGCAAGGGCTTCGGTCACCGGGCAAGGATAGCCAGCAGGCACCTTCCCGGGCGCTCGCGCCCACCGCGCTAGGGTGGCGCGCATGGTTCCCACGCGGCTCACCGACCTGCGGCGTCCGGTGGTGCTGTTCGCCTTCAGCGGGTGGAACGATGCCGGGGACGCCGCCACGGGTGTCATCGACCACCTCACCGAGGGCTACGAGACGGAGTTCAGCTTCCAGCTCGACCCCGACGAGTACTACGACCTCACCGAGAACCGCCCGGTGCTGGTGCGCCAGGACAACGGCGAGCGCTCGATCCAGTGGGCCACCACCGAGGTGCTCGTCGCGCGGCTGCCCGGGCAGGACCTCGTCCTGGTCAACGGCCCCGAGCCCAACCTGCGTTGGAAGGCGTTCTGCGCGGCGCTGGTGTCGGCCTTCCGCTCGATCAACCCCGAGCGCGTGATCGCCATGGGCGCGATGCTCGCCGACGCCCCCCACTCGCGCCCGGTCCCGGTGTCGGAGGACGGCACCGACTACGAGGGCCCGACCGGCATCGTGGGCGTCCTCGCCCAGGCCTGCCGCGACGCCGGGCTGACGACCACGAGCCTGTGGGCGTCGGTGCCCCACTACGTCGCCGAGCCGCCCAACCCGAAGGCGACGCTCGCGCTCCTGCAGCGCGTCGGGGAATTCCTCGACAACGAGCTCGAGCCCGGCGAACTGGTCGACCGCGCGGCCACGTGGGAGTCGCGCGTGACCGACCTGGTCGCCGAGGACCCCGACGTCGCCGAGTACGTGGCCTCCCTCGAGGTCCGCTACGACACCGCCGAGGCCACCGGCGACGAGATCGCCTGGGAGTTCGAGCGCTACCTGCGCCGCCGCGGCCGCTAGGGGCAGCCGGAATCGTGGCCCGCCCGGCCCGGGACTAGCCTCGTCGGAGAGCCCGAACCGGAGGAAGCAATGGCGCGCCTGTCCGTCCACGACCTGTTGTCCGCGGTGTTCGAGGAGCGCTCCGTCTGGGAGTTCCCCGTCACCGACCCCGCCGTGCTGGCCGGCGAGGCCCGCCTGCGCGGCCGCCGCGTGGCCTGGGTGGCCGGCGACGGGGACCACATGGGCGGCTCCATCGGGGTGGACGGCGGCGAGTTCATCACCGCGGCCCTGGAGCGGGCGACCGCCGAGCGGCTGCCGGTCATCGCGTTCCCCATCGGGGGCGGCACCCGGATGCAGGAGGGCACGCCGGCCTTCCTCCAGATGGTGAAGATCACCGGCGCGGTCATGGCGCACAAGGCCGAGAACCTGCCCTACCTCACGTACCTGCGCCACCCCACCATGGGCGGGGTGTTCGCCTCGTGGGGGTCGCTCGGACACGTCACCTTCGCCGAGCCTGGCGCCCTCGTCGGCTTCCTCGGGCCCCGGGTCTACGAGGCCCTGTACGGCGAGCCGTTCCCGTCCGGGGTGCAGCTGTCCGACAACCTGGCCGAGCGGGGCGTCATCGACGCGGTCTGCACGCCCGCCGAGCTCGCCGAGGCGCTCGACCGCCTGCTCACCGTGATGATGGCGCGGCGTGACGCCCACCTCACCTCGGAGGACCACGCGGTGGCGCCCCCGGCCGCGGCCGCCGTGGACCTGCCGGACGTCCCCGCCTGGGAGTCGGTGCTGCGGACCCGCCGCGACGACCGGCCCGGCATCCGCGAGCTGCTCGCGCTGGCGGCCACCGACGTGACCCTGCTCAACGGCACCGGCGACGGCGAGTCGCACCCGGGGTCGGTGCTCGCGCTGGCCCGGTTCGGGGAGGCGCCCTGCGTGGTCGTCGGCCAGGACCGCGACGACCAGGCGACCCCGCTGGACGCCGCCGCGCTGCGCGAGGTCCGGCGCGGCATCCGGTTGGCCCGCGAGCTGCGCCTGCCGCTGGTGAGCGTGATCGACACGCCCGGCGCCGCGCTCAGCAAGGAGGCCGAGGAGCGGGGGCTCGCCCCCGAGATCGCGCGCACGCTGAGCGACCTGATCACCCTGCCCACGCCCACGGTGAGCCTGCTCATGGGGCAGGGCACCGGTGGCATCGCGCTGGCGCTCAACCCGGCCGACCGGGTCCTGGCCAGCCAGCACGCGTGGCTCGCCCCGCTGCCGCCCGAGGGGGCGTCCGCGATCATGCACCGCACGGTCGACCGGGCCCCCGACATGGCCGCGGCCCAGGGCGTCCGTTCGGCGGACCTGCTGGCCGCCGGCATCGTCGACCGGGTCGTCCCCGAGCCCGACGACCCGGCCGCCGAGCGGGAGGCCTTCTGCCGGGGCCTGGGCGACGCGCTGCGCGAGGAGCTGCTGCGCGTCATGGCCCAGGACAGGCGGAAGCGCCGGGCCCAGCGGGCCCGACGCTACCGGTCGTTGGGTCTGTAGCCAGGCTCAGGCGAGCGCGGCGCGGATCTTCTCGACGGCCTGCTGCTCCTCGGGGCTCACGCCCTTGGACGCCTCGGCCACCTGCTGGGCGGCGGCCAGGACGACGTCCTTGAGCGCCTGCGCGTCGGCGGGGTCCTTCGCGGCGACCACCCCCACGGCGGCCTGCAGGTCGGGCACCACGCTGGCGTCGAACTCCTCGGGGGACTGCGCCTCGGGGAGGATGAAGCCGCCGGTAAGGAGGGTGAGGAGGCCCTCGGGGGCGGCGGCGAGCGCGCGGGCCCCCGCGGCGCTCTCGGAGAAGGCGGCGAAGAAGCCCGGGTCGGCCTTCGAGACATAGGCGATCGCGTTCAGGACGGCGCGACGGACCTGCTCCTGCTCTTGCTCGGTGTAATCAGCCATGCGTCATCCTTGCGCGCCGCAACGCGCGTTGTCACGCCTTCGTGACGCGTTCACCCTTTCGGGGGTCCCAGACACCGGGGGGCCGGGTCTCGCCGCGGAGGCCTTCCAGGAGGGTCGTCACGGCGTCCATGATGCGGTCGGTGGCGATGCGCATGGCCTCGACGTCGGTGCGCCCGTACAGGTCGGACAGCGGCACCGGATCGCCCATGACCACGCGGATGGTCTTGCGCGGCCACAGCCGCGGCCACGTGAGCCGGCGCCCGGGCATGATCAGGTGGGTGCCCCAGTTGGCCGTCGGGATCACCGGCACGCCTGTGGAGAGCGCCAGCCGGGCGACGCCGGTGCGGGCCGTCATGGGCCACAGGTCGGGATCGCGCGTGCGCCCGCCCTCGGGGTAGATGCCGACGCACTCCCCCCGCTCGAGGGCGGCCTGGGCCGGGGCGAGGGCGTCCCGGGCCTGGGCGGTGTTGCGCAGCACGGGGATCTGGCCGCACTTGCGGGCGAACCAGCCGACGACCGGGGTGCTCCACAGCTCGGCCTTGCCGAGGTAACGGGGCCAGCGGCCCGACCAGATCACGTAGCGGCCCACGGCCAGCACGTCGGCGTAGCTGACGTGGTTGCTCACCAGCAGCATGCCGCCGGTGGCCGGCAGGGCGGCCGCGTCGTCCCAGACCTCGCGGGAGGTGGCGCGCAGGACGACCCCGGCGAACGCGGCGAGGCGCCGGTAGACCGGGCCGTCGCCCGGGGCGCTGGGGGTGCGGAGCGGCTGCTGGCTGCGGTTGCGGTCGAGCTCCTTGCCCATCTCAGTGCCCCGCGCAGCGGGCGTCGGCGAGGTCCTTCAGGGAGCGCACCATGGCGTCGGGGTCCTCGGCCCGGAACACCGCCGACCCCGCGACGAAGACGTCGGCGCCGGCGTCCACGGCCCGCTCGATGGTCGACTCGGCGATGCCGCCGTCGACCTGGATCCAGATCTCCTGGCCGGAGCCCTTCACGATCTCGCGGGTGCGCCGGATCTTGCCGAGCATGCCGTCGAGGAAGCTCTGCCCGCCGAAGCCCGGGTCGACGGTCATGATCAGCACCATGTCGAACTCGGTGATGATGTCGGCCAGGGGCTCGATCGGCGTCTGGGGCCGCAGGCCGATGGACGCCCGCGAGCCCAGCGAGCGGATCTGCCGCGCCGTGCGGATCGGCGCGTTCGACGCCTCGAGGTGGAAGGTGACCGACTCGCAGCCCAGCTCGGCGTAGGCCGGGGCGTGCACGTCGGCGTTCTCGATCATCAGGTGGATGTCGAGGAAGGCGTCGCGGTGGTTGTTCCGCAGGCACTCCACGACCGGGAGCCCGAGCGTGAGGTTCGGCACGAAGTGGTTGTCCATCACGTCGATGTGGATCCCCGCCGAGCTGGGGATCCGGCGGATCTCGTCGTCGAGGCCGGCCAGGTTCGCGTTCAGGATGCTGGGATGGATGCGGTTCGCCACGAGGCGACTCTATCCGTTGGGCCTCATGCGCGGCGGCGGAGCAGCGCGCAGAACATCGCGTCGGTCCCGTCGCGGTGCGGCCACAGCTGCGTGGTCGACTCGCGGGTGACGTCGTCCCGGTCGGCCAGCACCGTCGCGAGGACGCCCTCGGTCTCGTCGCGGTGCGGCGAGCAGGTGACGTACGCGACCACCCCGCCGGGGGCGGTCGCGTCGAGCGCGCTCGACAGGAGCCGCCGCTGCAGCGGCACGAGTCCGGCGAGGTGCTCGGGCGTGCGGCGCCACCGCGATTCCGGACGCCGGCGCAGGGCCCCCAGCCCGGTGCAGGGCACGTCAGCCATCACCCGGGCGAAACGGCCGGACGCCCACGCGGGCCGGGTGCCGTCCGCCGCGATCACCCGGGGCCGGTTCTCGCCCCCATAGGCGCGGAGGGCGGCCGCCACCAGCCCGGCGCGGTGCGGCTGCAGCTCGGAGGCCAGCAGCGTGCTCCCCTGCTGCATCGCCAGGCCGGCGAGCAGGGCCGCCTTGCCGCCGGGGCCGGCACAGAGGTCGAGCCACGGACCTTCGGGCGCGTCGGACTCGGCGAGCGCGAGCGCCACGAGCTGGCTGCCCTCGTCCTGGACGCCGGCGCGCCCCTCCCGGACGGCAGCGAGGTCGCCGGGGTTGCCGGGCCGTCGGGCGCCGAAGGGCGAGCGGGCGGTGGGCTCGCCGTCGAGTTCGTCGACGGTCGCGAGCCCGGGCCGCACGACGAGCGTCGGCACGGGCGGGACGTTGTTGGCCGCCAGCGCCTCCTCGGCCTCGTCGCCGAGCAGGTCGACGTAGGCCTGGGCGATCCAGCGCGGGTGGTGGGTGCGCAGCGCGAGGCGTCCGAGGGCGTCCTCGTCGCGGGCGAGGTGGTCGACCCAGCCGTCGAGGTCGCGGGCGGCGACCTTGCGCAGCACCGCGTTGGTGAGCCCGGCGACCTTCTCGCCCACGGTGGCCGCGGCGAGGTCGACGGTGGTGCTGATGGCGGCGTGGTGCCCCACCCGCATGCTGAGCAGCTGGTGGGTGCCCAGGCGCAGGGCGTCGGCGAGCGCGGGGTCGAAGGAGTCGCGCCCGGACGCTGCGGCCAGGATGCGGTCGTAGGTGCCGAGCAGGCGGCACGTGCCGGAGACGAGCTCGGTGACGAATCCTGCGTCGCGGGGGTCGAGGCCGGCGTCGGACAGGACCCGGGCGGTCTCGAGGTTGGCGTAGGCGTCCTGCTGGGTGACCGCACCCAGGATGCGATGGGCGAGCAGCCGCGGCCGGTCAGGTCGCCGGCGGCGGAGCGTGCGGTTGCCGGCGGCCATCAGGCGAACCGCACCGCGGCGTCGCGCAGGCCGCGGCCCCAGTCCGCCCCGGCCATCTCCTTCTTGCCCTGGGGCTGGACGCGCACCAGCTCCAGCGCCGTCGTGCCGGTGCCGACCAGGACCCGTCGCTTCTCGACCCGCACCTCGCCGGGGGCCAGCCCGGCCTCGTCGGTGGGGCGTCCGAACGCGACCTTGAACCGCTCGTCGCCGATGGTCGTCCACGCCATGGGTTCGGGCGAGCAGCCGCGGACCAGCCGGTCGATCTCGTCGGCCTGCCGGGTCCAGTCGATGCGGGCCTCCTCGACCGTGATCTTGGGCGCGAGCGTGACCGCGGCCTCGTCGTCCTGCTCGGCCGGCTCGGTGGTGGCCAGGGCGTCGATGGTGTCGAGGAGCAACCTGGCGCCGGTGTGGGCGAGAGCCTCCAGCACCTCGCCGGCGGTCTCGGTGCCGGTGAGCGCCATCTCCGTCGTGCCGTACACGGGGCCGGCGTCCAGCTCGCGCACGAGGCGGAAGGTCGTGGCGCCGGTCACTCCGTCGCCGGCCATGATGGCCCGCTGGACGGGAGCGGCGCCTCGCCAGCGCGGGAGCAGGGAGAAGTGCAGGTTGACCCACCCGTACCGCGGGATGTCGAGGACGTGCTGCGGCACCAGCGCGCCGTAGGCGACGACCGTGCAGGCGTCGGGGGCGAGCTCGGTGAGGGCGGCCACGAACTCGGGGTCGCGGGGGTGCATGGGCTTCAACGCCGGGATGCCGTGGTCGGCCGCCCACTGCCCCACCTCGCTCGGCACGAGCCGCTTGCTGCGGCCCCGGGCCGCGTCGGGTCGGGTCACGACGGCGGTCACCTCGTGGTCGGAGGCGAGCAGGGCCTCGAACGAGGGGATGGCGACGGACGGGGTTCCGGCAAGGACGAGGCGCACCCGACCAGCTTAGGCCCGCGCCGCCACCCGGTCGTGGAAGTCGGTGACCGCCCGCATCATCCGGGGTCCGCCGTGGCCCTCGTCCTCGACGACGACCAGCTCGCTGCCGGGCCAGGCCCGGTGCAGGCGCCACGCGGTCACGACCGGACCGGACACGTCCAGGCGCCCGTGCACGAGCTGGGCGGGCACCCGCGGCAGGGCGGACGCCTTGCCCAGGACGTCCGCGGGCGCGGCCCCGCCGGGTGCCCCGAAGGCGATGTGGTTCCACAGGCGGGCCACCAGCACCGTGAAGGCCTCCTGCTCGGCGGGTGGCCACTCCGAGAGCACCGGGGTGAAGCCGCCGGCACCGAGGGACACGTGGTGGTCCTCCCAGAGCGTCCAGGCCGCCGCCACGGCGCGCCGCACCGTCGCGTCGGGCGAACCCATGAGGCGGTCCAGGGCGGTGACGAGCGGCTCCTCCCCCGGCCGGTACCCCTCGGGCTGGCCGCAGAGCGTGTCCACGAGGACAGCGTGGGCCTCGGGGTGGATCCGACCGACGCCCTCGCTGAGCCACGTCACCTCCTCCGCCGAGGTCGTGGTCACCGCGGCCAGCGACACGGCGAGCACCCGCCCGGGGTGTGCCTGCGCGTAGGCCAGCGCCAGCGTCGACCCCCACGACACGCCGTACAGCAGCCAGGCCTCCACCCCGAGGTGCCGGCGGAGCTCCTCCAGGTCCGCGACGTACCGCTCGAGCGTGTGCGCGTCCCGCCCGTGGACCGGGTCGACGCGCGGGAGCGAGGCGCCGCACCCCCGCTGGTCGTAGGCGATGACCCGGTACCGCTCCGGGTCGAACGTGCGCACGAAGCCCCGCCGGCCCCGGCCCCCGCCCGGACCGCCGTGGAGGTGGACGGCCGGGATCGCCGTCGGGTTGCCCGAGCACTCCCAGGCGAGCTCGGCCCCGTCGGAGAGGGTCAGCATCCCGGCCACGTGCGGCTCGGTGCGCGGGTACACCGGCGCCGTCATGACGGGTCCACCTGCAGGCGCAGCGCCCCCGGCGCCTTGCGGGCCAGCCGGTCGGCCACGACCTCCTTCAGTCCCGCCACCAGCGCATCGCCGTGGGCGGGCGGGCACCGGACGGTCAGCCGCCACGTCTCCCCCTCGCCGGTGGTCTCCAGTGGCACCGGGCCGAAGTGCTCGGCACCCGGCACGGGGAGCCATGCGGCCTCGGCCTCGTCCAGCGCAGCCCGCGGGCCGTCGAACTGCACCAGCCGTGCCGCGGGCGGGAAGCGCGTGGCCACGCGCTCGGCGAGCTCACGCTCGGCGAACCCCGGAGCGTCCAGCCGGATGAGGGCCTGGATCGCGCGGGCGTCCGGCTCCCCCACCGCCATCACCGTGCCGTGCTGGGAACCCGGCCGCACGAGCGCGCACACGTGCAGCCACCGGCGCAGGGACTCCTCAGCCGCGCGCAGGTCGGGCCGGCCGAGCAGGAGGCCCGTGTCCATCAGGATCGCCGCCGCGTACCCGGCCTCGGCGCGAGGCTCCGCGCCGGGGGTGGCCAGCACGAGCGCGGGTTCCTCCCCCACCTCGTCGACCAGGTGGCCGGACCACGACTGCACCACCCGCACCTGCGGGAACGCCCGGCCCAGCTCCTCCGCGGTCCGCCGGACGCCGACCGTCGGGGCCCGCAGCCGCCCGCCGCCGCACGTCGGGCACGCCCACGGCCCCGGCAGCACCCCGCACGACCGGCACACGAGCACCCCGCCCCGCTCGCCGCGCAGCGGGTGGCTGCACCGGGGACAGCGGGCGAGTTCCCGACAGTCCTGGCACGCCATCGACGGTGCGTAGCCGGCCCGGGGCACCTGCAGCAGCACCGGCCCGCTGGCGAGCCCCGCCCGGATGGTCGTGAACACGTCGTGCGGCAGGCGGGCGGCCCTGGCGGCCGGGTCGCGGTCCTCCGCGCGGTCGCTGTGCGAGGCGACGTGCACCGCGGGACCCAGCCGGCGCACCTCGCGCGGCTCGTGCGCCAGGGCGACGAGCCACCCCTTCTCGACGAGGGCCTGCACCTCGGCGGTGCGGCCGTAGCCGGCCAGCAGGAGGGCGGAGTGCTCCAGCCCGGCGCGCAGGGCGGCGACCTCGCGGGCGTGCGGGTAGGGCGCCCGGGGCTCGGCCAACAAGTCGTTGCCCTCGTCCCACACCGCCACCAGTCCGAGGTCGTGCACGGGGGCGTACACCGCGGCGCGCGTCCCCAGCACCAGGCGCACGTCGCCGCGTGCGACGGCGAGGAAGTTCCGGTAGCGCGTCGCGGGCCCCAGCTCGGCGGTGAGCGTCGTGAAGCTGCCCTTGCCGAACGCGGCGGTACAGCGCGCGACGAGGGCGTCCAGCGCATCCCCGTCCGGGACCACGACGATCGCACCCCGGCCCGCGGACAGGGTCGCGCCCACGGCGTCCAGCACCCCACCGGCCCAGTCGCCGGGCGCGCCCAACACGGGCACGGGGTTCCAGGCCGCCCGCAGAGGTTCGCCGGTCGCCAGCCCGGCGAGGTAGCGCTCGCCCCCGGGGTAGCCGGCCAGCACGCCCGAGGGCTCGGACGCCGCGGGCTCGGGCCGGTCGGGGCGCGCGGCCGCCTCGGACGCGGCGTGGCGCGGCGGGACGGCCAGCCGGGCGACGTCGGAGAACGTGCCGCCCCAGTGGTCGGCGACCTCACGGATCAGTCGCGCCACGGCGTCGGTCAGCACCACCTCCGGCGAGATCACACGCTCCAGCGGCGCCAGCTTGTCGAGATCGGTGGTGTCGGCGACCTCGAGCACCCAGGCGTCGCGCAGCTTGCCCGCGAAGCGCACCCGGACCCGGACGCCCGGCTCCACCGCGTCGGCCTGCTCGTCGGTGATCGCGTAGTCGAACACGCGGTCGAGGTGCGGCAGCGGCACGTCGACCGCGACCCGCGCCACCCTGACCTGCCCCATGCGCCCGATCGTAGGGGGCGCGGCCGACAGCCGCGGGACTCAGCGTCCCCGGAGCACGCGCAGTTGCTCGAGGTCCTCCGCCGGCTCGGGCGCGGTGGGCCGCAGGCGGAGGACCACCGCGACCACACAGGCGACGAGGAGTGCGGCCTGGGCGGCACGGGATGCGGAGAGCACGACGAGGACGAGCCCCGCGACCGCCCCCAGCCCCAGCCACCAGCGGCGCTCCTCGAGGAGGCGCCACCCCAGGACCCCGACCACCAGCAGTTATCCCCAATGGGTGCTATCCCGCAGAATGGTTGGCCGACGCCAACCAGACGGGTCGATCAGCCCCGGACGGCCTTCGCCAGCGCTTCGGCGCGGTCGGTCCGCTCCCACGTCATCTCGGGGAGCTCGCGGCCGAAGTGCCCGTAGTTGGTGATCTTGGAGTAGATCGGGCGCAGCAGCTGCAGGTCGCGGATGATCGCGGCCGGGCGCAGGTCGAACACCGACAGGACGGCGTCGTTGATCTGCTCCACCGGGACCTTCTCGGTCCCGAAGCACTCGGTGTAGAAGCCGACCGGGTGCGCGCGGCCGATGGCGTAGGCCACCTGCACCTCGCACCGCTCGGCCAGGCCCGCGGCCACCACGTTCTTCGCCACCCAGCGCATGGCGTACGCGCCGGAGCGGTCGACCTTCGAGGGGTCCTTGCCCGAGAACGCGCCGCCGCCGTGGCGGGCCATGCCACCGTAGGTGTCGACGATGATCTTGCGGCCGGTGACCCCGGCGTCGCCCATCGGTCCGCCGATGACGAACTTGCCGGTCGGGTTCACGTAGGAGTTGTGGCCCGCCGACTCGATGTCGTAGGCGGCCAGCACCGGCTCGATGACGGACGAGATGATCGCGTCCCGGATCACGCCGTCGCGCCACGCCGCCTCGGTGTGCTGGGTGGAGACCACGACGGTGTCGACGCGCACGGGCTTCGCGCCGTCGTACTCGATCGTGACCTGGGTCTTGCCGTCGGGCAGCACCCACGGCAGCTCGCCGCTCTTGCGCACCTGTGCCAGGCGCTCGGACAGCCGGTGGGCGATGTCGATGGGCAGCGGCATCAGGGTCGGGGTGTCGAGGCAGGCGTAGCCGAACATGAGGCCCTGGTCGCCGGCGCCCTGGCGGTCGAGGTCGTCCCCGGCGACGCCGTCGCGCACCTCCTCGGCCGCGTCGACGCCCTGCGCGATGTCGGGGCTCTGCGAGCCCAGCGAGACGAGCACACCGCAGCTCTTGCCGTCGAAGGACGCCTCGGCCTTGTCGTAGCCGATCTTGAGGATCCGCTCGCGGGCGATGCTGGAGATGTCGGCGTAGGCCGTCGTCGAGACCTCACCCGCCACCACGACGGTGCCGGTGGTCACGAGCGTCTCGACGGCCACCCGGCTCGCCACGTCGTCGGACAGGAGCGCGTCGAGCACGGCGTCGGACACCGCGTCGGCGACCTTGTCGGGGTGACCCTCGGTCACCGACTCCGACGTGAACAGACGACTCACTTCTTCTCCTGTCCGGCCGCCACGACGGCGTCCCAGATGCGGTGGGCGATCGCCGACTTGGAGCCGGCGGCCGCCTCGACGACGCCCGTGGCGTCGATGATGGTGACGGTGTTGTCGGGCTCGCCGAACACGGCCCCGCCCGACACGTTGTTGAGGACGAGCAGGTCGCAGCCCTTGCGCTCGAGCTTGGCCCGACCGAGGCGCAGCAGGTCGGCCTCGTCGGCGGCCGTCTCGGCGGCGAAGCCGACTATCACCTGCTCGCGCGGCCGGGCGTGGCTGAGGGTCTTGAGCACGTCCGTGGTCTGCTTGAAGGAGACGGTGAGCCCCCCGTCGCCGTCCTTCTTGATCTTCCCGTCGGCCGGCGCCTCGGGGGTGAAGTCCGCGGGCGCCGCGGCCATGACGATCGCGTCGGCGTCGGCCTGCAGTTCCAGCATCGCCTCGGCGAGCTCGGCGGTCGACCGCACGGTGCGGACGGTGCAGCCCGACGGGAGCGGCAGGGAGACGTTGGCGGCGACGAGCGTCACCCGGGCGCCGCGCAGGGACGCCGCGCGGGCCAGGGCGATGCCCTGCAGGCCGCTGCTGGCGTTGCCGAGGAAGCGGACGGGGTCGAGCGCCTCGTGGGTGCCCCCCGCGCTGACGACGACGTGGCGGCCGGTCAGGTCGCGGGCGCGCACGGCGTCGGCGGTGCGCTCGTCCCCCAGAACGGACGTGGCCACGGCCACGATGTCGACGGGCTCGGGCAGGCGGCCGGGGCCGGTGTCGGCGCCGGTGAGGCGGCCGGACGCCGGCTCCATGACGAGGACGCCCCGCTCGCGCAGTGTGGCCACGTTCGCCTGGGTCGCCGGGTGCAGCCACATCTCGGTGTGCATGGCCGGCACCATCAGGACGGGGCACGTGGCGGTGAGCAGGACGTTGGTGAGGAGGTCGTCGGCGCGGCCGGTCGCGGCACGCGCGAGCAGGTCGGCGGTGGCGGGCGCGACGACGACGAGGTCGGCCTGCTGCCCGATGCGGACGTGCGGGACCTCGGTGATGTTCTCGAAGACCGACGTGGCCACGGCACGCCCCGACAGGGCCGCCCACGTCGTCGCGCCCACGAACTCGAGCGCGTTCGGGGTGGGGACCACGGTGACCTCGTGGCCGGATTCGCTGAGTCGCCGGAGGACCTCGCACGCCTTGTAGGCGGCGATCCCCCCGGCGACGCCGAGGACGATGCGACTCACGCCGGTGACCGGGACGCTGGGCTCAGGCCAGGGCGTCGGGGTCGAACGGGTCGAGGCCGAAGTCCGGGTCCGCCTCGGCCTCGGCGCGCGCGGCGGCCTCGGCCTCGGGGTCGATCTCGGTGACCTCGAGCACGTCGGCGTTGATCTCGCGCAGCGCGATGGTCAGCGGCTTCTCCTGCACCGAGGTGTCGACCAGCGGGCCGACGTTCTCGAGGAGGCCCTCGCCGAGCTGGCTGTAGTAGGCGTTGATCTGGCGCGCGCGCTTGGCGGCGAACAGGACCAGGCGGTACTTGGAGTCGACCTTGCTCAGGAGCTCATCGATCGGGGGGTTCGTGATCCCCTCGGGAATATGGGTGCTCAACGTCCATCCTTCATCACGTCTGGGGTTGCAAACCCAAGGAGTCTACCAGTTGCGCGACCGTGCGTCCCAACTCATCGTTCACGATGACCTCGTCGAACTCCTCGGCCGCCGCGAGCTCGATGCGGGCGGTCTCCAGACGGCGCGCGACCTGGTCGGGCGACTCGGTTCCCCGGCCCTCCAGCCGGCCCACGAGCGTCGACCAGTCGGGCGGCGCCAGGAAGACGAAATGGGCCTCCGGCAACGTCTCGCGGACCTGGCGCGCCCCCTGCAGGTCGATCTCCAGGATCACCGGACGCCCCTGCGCCGCCGCCTCGAGGACCGGGCCCGCCGGCGTCCCGTACCGGTGCCGACCGTGGACGACGGCCCACTCCAGCAGGCCGTCGGTCTCGATGAGGCGGTCGAACTCCGCGTCGGAGGTGAACAGGTAGTGGACGCCGTCCACCTCGCCCGGTCGCGGGGGCCGCGTCGTCGCCGACACCGACACCCACACCTCGGGGTGGGACGCCCGCAGCAACTGCACCACGGTCCCCTTGCCGACCCCTGCCGGCCCGGAGATCACCGTGATGCCGTGCCTCACTTGAACTCGGCCTTGAGCCCCGCCACCTGGTGGCGCCCCAGGCCGCGGATGCGACGGTTCGACGCGATGTCGAGCTTCTCCATCACGGCGGTGGCGCGCTTCTCGCCGACACGCGGGAGGGACTTGAGCAGGTCGACGACCTTGACGTGCGCCAGCACGTCATCGGCCTGGGCCACGTCCAGCGCCTCACCGAGGGACAACGCCCCGGTGCGCACCTTGGCCTTCAACTCGGCGCGCACGCGGCGCGCTTGGGTTGCTGCAGCCCGAGCAGCCTGCAGCTGCTCGGTCGTGAGCTGGGGGATGGACACTCTGGCTCCCAACGGGTCATGCGGTGGACTTGGTACAGCAGATTAGACAACTTGACGGTTGATTCGGGCGAATCGTGGCGTTCACGAGGGCAGGAACGTGGCAACTCGTTGCCGTAGGGCCTCCGGGTCGGGCCCTGCCTGCAGGATGCCACGCCCCACCATGGGCAGCACGTTGTCGTAGGCGCTGCCGAACAGGCCGGGCAGGTCCTCCATGCGACCGCCCTGCGCCCCGATGCCCGGGACGAGGATGGATCCGTTGAACTCCGACACGTCGCACGCCAGCGACTGGTGGGTCCCGCCGACGACCAGGCCGATCGCGCGGGTGCGGGCGCGCGTGTTGAGCTCGCGGGCCGAATCGATGATCGTCTGCGCCACCGACCCCTCCTGCCCGAGCGCCAGCTGCACCTGCCCGCCCTCGGGGTTCGAGGTGCGGGCCAGCACGTAGACGCCCTTGTCGAAGGCGATCGCGCGCTCGAAGGCGGGCATGAGCGAGTCGAAGCCCAGGTAGGGCGACACGGTCACGGCGTCGCCGGCCAGGGGGGCGTGCGGCGCGAGGAACGCCTCGGCGTAGGCCTGCATCGTCGAGCCGATGTCGCCGCGCTTGGCGTCCAGGATGGACAGCGCCCCGGCCTCGCGGATGGCCGCGACCAGGCGCTCCAGCACCGCGAACCCGGCCGA
The DNA here is from genome assembly GCF_014164675.1 of Propioniciclava sp. MC1683. Taxonomy (NCBI): domain Bacteria; kingdom Bacillati; phylum Actinomycetota; class Actinomycetes; order Propionibacteriales; family Propionibacteriaceae; genus Propioniciclava; species Propioniciclava sp. MC1683. The sequence continues at coordinate 44,439 of NZ_JACJFX010000005.1, forward strand.
GCCGTGCACCTCGAAGAACGCGACCTGCGGCTTGAACACGGCGACCACGTCGCCGAGCCCGTTCACGACGGTGCGGCAATAGGCCTCCAGCCCGGACGCGTCGAGCGACAGTCCCCAGGCCGACAGCAGGGAGGGATGGGGGTCGATCCCGACGCAGAGGTTGCCGCGCTGGGCGACGACCTCCTTGAGCCGCTGGCGATAGGTGCTCACCTGACCTCCTCGTTGATGGACGCGATGAGGGCGGGACCCGCGTAGATGAAGCCAGTGTAGATCTGGACCAGGCTCGCGCCGACGTCCAACAGGGCCTTGGCATCGTCGGCGGTCATCACGCCACCCGACCCGATCACCGGGAGGTCGGTGTGCCCGGCCACGTAGCCGACGACCTCGCGAGCACGGGCCGTCAGCGGCCGCCCGGACAGTCCGCCGGCCTCGTCGGCCAGGTGCCGGTCCGAGGGGGCCAGGCCCTCGCGCGACAGCGTGGTGTTGGTGGCGATCAGGCCCGAGACGCCGGCGTCCGTGGCGGCACCGAGGACCTCGTCGAGCTGATCGAAGGTCAGGTCGGGCGCGACCTTGACGAACACGGGCACGGGGTCGGCGGCGCGCAGCTGGCGGGCTCGGGTGGTGAGGGCGCCGAGCAGCTCGGCGAGCGCTCCCCCGTCCTGCAGCGAGCGCAGGCCGGGGGTGTTGGGGCTGGAGACGTTCACGGCGATGTAGTCGGCGTGGGGGTGCACGAGGTCGAACGAGGCCAGGTAGTCGGCCACGGCGTCCTCCACCTCGACCACCTTCGTCTTGCCGAGGCTGACGCCCAGTGGGATGCCCGCTGCGCCGTTGCCCCGGAACACGCCAGCGACCGCGAGCCGGTTGGCCAGGGCGAGCGCGCCGTGGTTGTTGAACCCCATCCGGTTGACCAATCCGCCCGACTCCGGGGCCCGGAAGATGCGCGGCCGCTCGTTGCCCGGCTGTGCCTGGGCGGTGACGGTGCCGAGCTCGGCGAACGCGAAGCCCAGGTACTGCCACGCGAGGGCGGCGCGTCCGTCCTTGTCCATGCCGGCGGCCAGGCCGACCCGGCCCGGGAACCGGATGCCGGCCACCTCGACCGGCGACGAGGCGCTGCGCGTCGCGAGGCGGGCCAGGTCGCGCGCACCGGGGAGCTGGGCGAGCACCGACAGCGCCCGGATCATGTCCTCGTGGACGCTCTCCGGGTCCCCGCCCCGGGCCTTGAACAGCAGGGGGCGCAGGGCCCTCTCGTAACCCGTCCCCACGATGGTGCGCAGCATGGCCACGACCCTATCGCGCCATGAGCGCCGTCCAGTCCTGGAGTGACCGGACGCCGACCTCCCCCGCCTGCGTCGCCTCGATGCCCTGCACGGCCGCGGACAGGCCCTGCACCGTGGTGATGATCGGGATGTCCCGCAGGATGGCCGCCGAGCGGATCGACCAGCCGTCGCGGCGCGGCTGCCCGTCGGCGCCGGCGCCCTGCGGGGTGTTGAAGATGAGGTCCACCTCGCCGGCCAGGATGGCGTCCACGACCGTCGGGTGCCCGTCGGGTCCGCGCCCCTCGTGCGCCTTGCGCAGCACCTCGACCTCGATCCCGTTGCGGCGCAGTACCTGGGCGGTGCCGGCGGTCGCGACGATCCGGAAGCCGAGGTCGGCCAGCCGCTTCACGGGGAAGATCGCGTGCCGCTTGTCGCGGTTGGCGATCGACACGAAGGCGGTGCCGCCGGTGGGCAGGCCGCCGTAGCTGCCGGTCTGGGACTTGGCGAAGGCCGTGCCGAAGCGGGCGTCCAGACCCATCACCTCGCCGGTCGACTTCATCTCGGGGCCGAGCAGGGAGTCCACCGAGACGCCGTCGGCCGTGCGGAACCGGTTGAACGGCATCACGGCCTCCTTGACCGCGATGGGGGCCGTCTCGATGAGCTCGGCGCCGTCGCCGGTCGCGCGCAGCACCCCGGCCGCGCGCAGGTCGGCGATCGACTCCCCCAGCATGACCCGGGCGCAGGCCTTGGCCAGCTGGGTGCCGGTGGCCTTCGACACGAACGGCACGGTGCGGGACGCCCGCGGGTTGGCCTCGAGCACGAACAGGGTGTCGCCCTGCAGCGCGTACTGGATGTTGATCAGGCCGCGGACGCCCACGCCCCGGGCGATCGCCTCGGTGGCGACCCGGATCCGCTCGATGACGTCGGTGCCCAGCGTGATCGGGGGCAGCGTGCACGCCGAGTCGCCGGAGTGGATGCCGGCCTCCTCGATGTGCTCCATGACCCCGCCCAGGTACAGGTCGCTGCCGTCGTACAGGGCGTCGACGTCGATCTCGATCGCGTCGTCGAGGAACCGGTCGACCAGCACCGGCTGCTGCGGGGTGATGAAGGTCGCCCGGTGGATGTAGCCGACCAGCGCCTCGTCGTCGTAGACGATCTCCATGCCGCGCCCGCCCAGCACGTAGCTGGGGCGCACGAGCACCGGGTAGCCGATGCGGTTGGCGATCTCGACGGCCTGGGCGGCGCTCTGCGCCATGCCGTAGCGCGGGGCGGGCAGCCCGGCCGCGACGAGGACGTCGCCGAAGGCGCCCCGCTCCTCGGCCGCGTTGATCGCCTCGGGGGAGGTGCCGACGATCGGCACCCCGTTGTCCTTGAGCGCCTGGGCGAGCTTCAGCGGCGTCTGTCCGCCCAGCTGCACGATGACGCCGGCCACCGGGCCCTTGTCGAGCTCGGCGTGGTAGACCTCGAGCACGTCCTCCAGCGTCAGCGGCTCGAAGTAGAGCCGGTCGGAGGTGTCGTAGTCGGTCGAGACGGTCTCGGGGTTGCAGTTGACCATCACGGCCTCGTAGCCGGCCTCGCGCAGCGCCATCGCGGCGTGCACGCACGAGTAGTCGAACTCGATGCCCTGCCCGATGCGGTTGGGGCCCGAGCCGAGGATGAGCACCGCGGGCTTCGTCCGCTCGGCGACCTCGTTCTCCTCGTCGTAGGTCGAGTAGTGGTACGGCGTCCGAGCGGCGAACTCGGCGGCGCAGGTGTCGACGGTCTTGTAGACCGGGTTCACGCCCAGCGCCCACCGCACGCCCCGGATCACCTCGTCGGAGGTGTTCCGCAGCAGCGCGACCTGGTGGTCGGACAGGCCGATCCGCTTGGCCCGGCGCAGCAGGTCGGGGGCCAGGTTGTCGTGGTCGCGCACCTCCTGGGCGAGCTCCCAGACCTGCAGGATCTGATCGAGGAACCACGGGTCGATCCCGGTGGCCACGTGCAGCTGCTCCACCGTCGCCCCGGCCCGGAAGGCGCGCATGACGAGCTGGAGGCGTCCGTCGTGCGGCCGGCCGACGCGGGACAGGATGTCGTCGAGCGACTCGGGGATCGGCGAGGTGAGGTCGAAGGGGGCCTTCGGGTCCTCCAGCGAGCGCAGCGCCTTGTTCAGGGCCTCGGGGAAGTTGCGGCCGAAAGCCATCGCCTCGCCCACCGACTTCATGTGGGTGGTCAGCGTGTCCTCGGCCGTCGGGAACTTCTCGAACGCGAACCGGGGCACCTTGACCACGACATAGTCCAGCGTCGGCTCGAAGCTGGCCGGGGTCTGCTCGGTGATGTCGTTGTCGATCTCGTCCAGGGTGTACCCGACGGCGACCTTCGCGGCGATCTTGGCGATCGGGAACCCGGTCGCCTTCGACGCCAGCGCCGAGCTCCGCGACACGCGCGGGTTCATCTCGATGACGACCATGCGCCCGTCCACCGGGTTGACGGCGAACTGGATGTTGCAGCCGCCGGTGTCGACCCCGACCTCGCGGATGATCGCGATGGCGACGTCGCGCATGGCCTGGTACTCGCGGTCGGTCAGCGTCATCGCCGGGGCGACCGTGATCGAGTCGCCGGTGTGGACGCCCATCGGGTCGAGGTTCTCGATCGAGCAGATGATGACGACGTTGTCGGCCGCATCACGCATCACCTCCAGCTCGTACTCCTTCCAGCCCAGGATCGACTCCTCGGCCAGCACCTCGGTCACCGGCGAGGCGGCCAGCCCGATGGCGGCCATCTCGCGCAGCTCGGCCTCGTCGTGGGCGAAGCCCGACCCGACCCCGCCCATCGTGAAGCTGGGCCGCAGCACGAGCGGGTAACCGAGCTCGGACGCCGCGGCCACCACCTCCTCCAGCGTGTGGCAGACCACCGACCGGGCCGACTCGGGCTTCGCGCCCGGGACGTCGAGGCCGGACACGATGTCCTTGAACTTCTCCCGGTCCTCGCCGCGCTGGATGGCGTCGAAGCTGGCGCCGATCATCTCGACCCCGTAGCGCTCGAGCACGCCGTTCTCGTGGAGGGCCACCGCCGTGTTGAGGGCCGTCTGGCCGCCCAGCGTGGGCAGGATCGCGTCGGGCCGCTCCAGCGCGATGACCTTCTCGACCATCTCGGGGGTGATCGGCTCGATGTAGGTGGCGTCGGCGAACTCGGGGTCGGTCATGATCGTGGCCGGGTTGGAGTTCACCAGGACCACCCGGAACCCCTCCTCCCGCAGCACGCGGCAGGCCTGGGTGCCCGAGTAGTCGAACTCGCAGGCCTGGCCGATCACGATCGGGCCCGACCCGATCACGAGGATCGAGCTGATGTCGGTACGGCGTGGCATGTCAGTTCCCCTCGAGCATCGCGACGAAACGGTCGAACAGGTAGGCCGAGTCGTGTGGGCCGGCGGCCGCCTCGGGGTGGTACTGCACCGAGAAGCCGCGCAGGCGGCCGTCGCCGTCGAGCAGCTCCAGGCCCTCGACGACGTCGTCGTTGAGACAGACGTGGCTGACCCGGGCCGTGCCCCAGCGGGTGTCGGTGTCGCGGTCCAGCGGCGCGTCGACCGCGAAGCCGTGGTTCTGGGCGGTGATCTCCACCTTGCCCGTCCGGCGGTCGAGCACGGGCTGGTTGATGCCGCGGTGGCCGTAGGTGAGCTTGTAGGTGCCGAACCCGAGGGCGCGCCCGAAGATCTGGTTGCCGAAGCAGATGCCGAAGTAGGGCAGGCCGGCGTCCAGCACCTCGGTGAGCAGCGCGACCGCCTCGCCGGCGGCGGCGGGGTCGCCGGGCCCGTTGCTGAAGAAGACCCCGTCGGCCCCCGTGGCGCGGATGTCGGCCAGCGTCGAGGAGGCAGGCAGCACGTGCACCTCGATGCCGCGGCGGGCCATCATCGTCGGGGTCATGTCCTTGATGCCGAGGTCGACGGCGGCCACGGCGAAGCGGCGCTCCCCCTCGGCGGGCACGACGGCGGGCTGCTCGACCGTCACGTCGCCGACGAGGTTGGCGCCCGCCATGGGCGGCTGCTCGAGCACGCGCGCCAGGAGCTTGTCGGCGTCCGTCTCGGTGGTGGAGATGCCCACCCGCATGGCGCCGCGCTCGCGCAGGTGGCGCGTGAGGGCGCGGGTGTCGACCTCGGCGATGCCGACGACGCCCTGCTCGGCGAGCACCTCGTGCAGCGACCGGTTGGAGCGCCAGTTCGAGCGGACCCGGGACACGTCGCGCACGACGTAGCCGGCCACCCAGATGCGGCGCGACTCGTCGTCCTCGTCGTTCCAGCCCGTGTTGCCGATGTGCGGCGCGGTCGCGACCACGACCTGACGGTGGTAGCTGGGGTCGGTCAGCGTCTCCTGGTAGCCGGTCATGCCGGTGGAGAAGACGGCCTCGCCGAAGGTCTCGCCGGTGGCGCCGAAGGACACCCCACGGAAAACGCGACCGTCCTCGAGGACCAACAGAGCTGGTGGTGCGGTGCGAGGTTCCATGGTGGTGTCCTTCCTCACTCGGCCCCGGGATCCCCCGGAGCGGAAAGCCGTTGCACGGCGGCGTTGAGCAGCCCGTTCAGGAACGCGGGCGACTCGGGGGTGGAGAACTCGGCGGCCAGCCCGACGGCCTCGTCGATGGCGACGGGTGCGGGCGTGTCCGTGTGCGCGATCTCGAACAGCGCGATGCGCGCGAGGTTGCGGTCGACGCGGGCCATGCGCTCCAGCGTCCACGAACCGGTGAGGCTGGCCGCGATCACGGCGTCCAGCTCGTCGGCGTGCTCGATGCAGCCGTTGACCAGCTGGATCGTGAAGGGGCGCACGGGCGCCAGGCCGATGCGCTCGGCGAGCGTCTCCGCAGCGGGGCGGCCCCGCAGCTCGCTCTCGTACAGGACATCGAGGGCGCGCTTGCGGGCCTTCGTCCGCGTGCTGTTGTCGCGGCGGTCGGTCACGCGCTGACGCGACCCAGGTAGCTGCCGTCGCGGGTGTCGACCTTGACCCGGGTGCCCTGCTCGATGAACAGCGGGACCTGGATCTGCTTGCCGGTCTCCAGCGTGGCGGGCTTGGTGCCGGCCGAGGAGCGGTCGCCCTGCAGGCCGGGCTCGGTGTAGGTGATCTCCAGCTCGACCGACGCCGGCAGCTCGATGTAGAGCGGGTTGCCGTCGTGGGTGGCGACGAGCGCCATCTGGTTCTCGAGCATGTAGTCCTTGGCGTCACCGACGATCTCGTCGGCGATGTTCAGCTGGTCGTAGGACACGGTGTCCATGAACACGAACGCGTGGCCGTCGTGGTACAGGTACTGCATCTCGCGGCGGTCGACCGTGGCGCTCTCGACCTTGGTGTCGGAGTTGAAGGTCTTGTCGACGATCTTGCCGGACAGGACGTTCTTCAGCTTGCTGCGGACGACGGTGTTGCCCTTGCCCGGCTTGTGGTGCTGGAACCAGATGACCTGCCAGAGCTGGCCGTCGATGTCGAGAACGGTGCCGTTCTTCAGGTCGTTGGTCGAGATGGTGGGCATGCATGGTCCTTCCGGCGTCGCGTTTCCAACGGAGAACTGTACCGGACGCCGCGGGCTGCGGCGTCAGCCGACCGGCGGGCGCACCTGGCCCAGGTTGCGGCCCCGGATGTCGGCCAGCAGCGCGTGCCGCTGCTCGGCGTGCGGGACGCTGACCTCGTCCATCACGTCGGCCAGCGGGGCGTTGCCCGCCGAGCGCAACCCCGCGATCGCGCCGGCGATGTCGGCCGGGGTCCGGTTCTGGTTGAGCTTGGCCTTGGCCTCGACCCGGGCGATGGGCAGCTCGATGCCGACGATGGCGCGCAGCATCCGCTCGATGGCGTCGGGGTCGACCTTGTCGGTGTCGTAGCCGAACCGGTCGGACATGTCCCACACCGCGGCGCGCAGCCACTCGGCGTCGTCGTGGACCACCAGCGGCCCGTAGGCGTGCACCGTGACGTAGTTCCACGTCGGGACGCCCGGGGCCTCGGCGTTGGAGGCGTACCAGTCGGCGTCGATGTAGCCGTCGGGCCCCGACAGGATCGCCAGCGCCTCGCCCAGGTGTGGTTCCTTCCACACCGGGTTCACCCGGGTCACGTGGAAGACGAGCGAGCCGAGACCCTCGCCCGCGGCGTCCGGACGCCACGTGAGGGGCAGCAGGGTCGCGACCGGCCCGGTCTCGTGGGCCGTGACCAGCTGGGCCGTCTCGGCGGTCGCCAGCAGCGAACGGACGTGCTCGTCGGTCATCGCGAAGTGGCGCGGGGTGTACATCAGCCGGCGAGCTCGGCGTAGGTGTCGCGCAGGAGGCCCTCGTCGGGGGCCTCGGCGATGAACGGGCTGCCCACGGCGTCCAGCAGCACGAACCGCAGCGACCCGGCCCGGGTCTTCTTGTCGAGGTTCATGGTCTCGCGCAGGTCGTCCCAGGCGTCGGCGTCGTAAGTGAGCGGCAGTCCCACCGACCCGAACACCGCCCGGTGGCGCTCGACGAAGGCGTCGTCGGCGTGGCCGAGGTTGCGGCTGAGCAGCGCGGCGAACTGGGCGCCGATGCTGACCGCGTAGCCGTGGCTCATCGTGTACTTCTCGCGGCGCTCGATCGCGTGCGCGAGCGTGTGGCCGTAGTTGAGCAGCTCGCGTCCCACCTGCGCGCCGGCGCTCGTGCGCTCGCGCAGGTCGCCGGCGACGACGCCGGCCTTGACCTCCATCGACCGGGACACCGCCTCGGCCAGCGCGGGGCTGCCCGGGGTGAGCAGGGCCTGCGGGTCGGCCTCGAAGAGCTCGAGGGTGCGGGGGTCGGCGATGAAGCCGTGCTTGGCCATCTCGGCCAGGCCGCCGCGCAGGTCGTCGATCGGCAGGCTGGCCAGGAAGTCGAGGTCGGCGAGCACCGCGGCCGGCTCCCAGAACGCACCGACGAGGTTCTTGCCCGCCTTGAGGTTGATGCCGGTCTTGCCGCCGACGGCGGCGTCCACCATGGCCAGCAGGGTCGTGGGCACCGACACGTACCGGACGCCGCGCAGCCAGGTCGCGGCCACGAAGCCGGCCAGGTCGGTGGTCGCTCCCCCGCCGAGGCCGACGACGGCGTCGGTGCGGGTGAACCCGTCCTCGGCGAGGATCTTCCAGCAGGCGTCCAGCACCTTGGCGGTCTTGGCCTTCTCGCCGCGCGGCAGCTGGACCTGCGTCACCTCGGCGTCGAGTTGGTGGGCCAGCGCGGTCGCCTCGTCACCCAGCACCTTGGGGTGCAGGATCGCGACGCGGGCGGCGTCCCCGACGGCGGCACGCAGGCGGGACACGGCCCCATGGCCGACGGTCACGTCGTAGGGCTGGGCCGTCGCGACGTGGATGGTGCTCAGCTCGGTCATGCGGCGGGTTCCTGCAGCAGGGCGATGATCTCCTCCACGACCTCGCCGGGTTCGCGCCCGGAGGTGTCGACGTGGAGGCGGCCGACCGCCGCGTAGACGGGCGTGCGCGCCCGCAGCATCTTGATCAGGGTGGCCCGGATGCCGCCACCGGCCAGCAGCGGGCGGCTGTCGTCCAGGCCGACGCGCTTGAACGCGTCGTGGGCGTCCACCATGAGCCAGACGGTCTGCACGTCGGCCAGCGCGTCGGCGATCGCCGGGGTCATGGGCGCGCCGCCCCCGAGGCTGACCACACCGTCGCCGACGAGCAGCGACAGGGTGGCGTCCTTCTCGATGGCGCGGAAGGCCTCCTCGCCGTCGTCGGCGAAGATCTCGCGGACGAGCTTGCCGTGCATGCGCTCGATCTCGGTGTCGACGTCGAAGAACGGCAGCCGCAGCCGCTCGGCCAGCAGCGCGCCGACGGTCGACTTGCCCGAGCCGGGGGCGCCGATCAGGGCGATCGTGGTCACGCCAGCCCCCGCTCGGCGAGGCGGTCGAGGTAGGCGCGGTGGTTGCGGGAGGTCTCGGCCAGCGAGTCGCCGCCGAACTTCTCCAGCATCTGCTCGGCCAGCACCAGCGCGACCATGGCCTCGGCGACGACGCCGGCGGCCGGCACCGCGCACACGTCGGAGCGCTGGTGGTGGGCCTGGGCCGGGGTCATGGACGCCGTGTCGACCGTACGCAGCGCGCGCGGCACCGTCGCGATCGGCTTCATCGCGGCGCGCACGCGGAGCACCTCGCCGGTGCTCATCCCGCCCTCGGTGCCGCCGGAGCGGTTGCCGGTGCGGGCGATGTGGTCGCCGTCCAGCACCATCTCGTCGTGGGCCAGCGACCCGCGGGTTCGGGCGAGCTCGAAGCCGTCGCCGACCTCGATGCCCTTGATCGCCTGGATCCCCATGAGGGCGCCCGCCAGGCGCGCGTCGAGGCGGCGGTCGCCCTGGCTGTGCGAGCCGATGCCGGGGGGCAGGCCGGTCGCGACCACCTCGACGACGCCGCCGATGGTGTCGCCCTCGGCCTTGGCGGCCTCGATCTCGGCGAGCATGCGGGCCGAGGACTCGGCGTCGAAGCAGCGCACCGGGTCGGCGTCGATGGCGTCGCGGTCGGCGAACGTCGGCAGCGCCAGCCCCGTCGAGCGGACCGGGCCGATCTCGACGACGTGGCTGACGACCTGCACCCCGTAGGCCTGGTCGAGGAAGTTGCTGGCGATCCGGCCGAGGGCCACGCGGGCCGCGGTCTCACGGGCGGAGGCGCGCTCGAGGATGGGACGGGCCTCGTCCCACTCGTACTTCTGCATGCCGGCCAGGTCGGCGTGGCCGGGGCGCGGACGGGTGAGGGCGGCGTTGCGGGCCTGCTGCTCGAGGACGGCCGGGTCGACCTCGTCGGGGGCCATCACGGTCTCCCATTTGGGCCACTCGGTGTTGCCGACCATGACCGCGATGGGCGAGCCCAGCGTCTCGCCGTGGCGGATGCCGGTGAGCATCGTCACCTCGTCGGCCTCGAACTTCATCCGGGCCCCCCGGCCGACGCCGAGCCGGCGGCGCCGCAGCGCCTCGGCCAGGTCGTCGGTGCTGACACGGACGTGGGAGGGGATGCCCTCGATCGTCGCCACCAGGGCGCGACCGTGGGACTCCCCTGCGGTCAACCAACGCAACATGGGCGTCAGTCTCCCACGGTCAGCCGGTGCACTTCTTCTGGTTCTCAGGGCTGGCCGCGCACCACGCGCGCAGCTCGGCCACGGCGGCGTTGTGCTCGTCCAGCGTGTTGGTGAACTTGGTCTCACCGGTGTCGAGGTCCACGGTCACGAAGAACAGCCAGTCGCCCTCGGCCGGGGCCAGGGCCGCCTCCAGCGCGGACCGCTCGGGCGAGCTGATCGGGCCCGGGGGGAGCTTGCCGGCCGTCGACGGGTGGTAGGTGTTGTACGGGCTGTCCAGCGCCCGCTCGGCATCGGTGGTGGCCGCACGACCGGTGGTGTTGTTGGCGTACGCCGTCGTCGCGTCGGACTGCAGGGGCATGCCCTGCTCGAGGCGGTTGTAGAACACCCGGGCGACCATGGCGCGGTCCTCGGCGCTGCGGGCCTCGCGCTCGACGATGCTGGCCATGACCAGCGTCTGGTACGGGTCGCCGAGCGGGGTGGATGCCGCGCGGTTCTCGAAGGCGATCTCGGCCGCCACCTTCTTGAAGTGGTTGACCGGGATCTGCAGCACCGACAGCGCGGTCGGGTCGGCCCCGATCTCGTAGGTCTCGGGGTACAGGAAGCCCTCGGCCTTGCCGCCGGCCCACTCGGGCAGGCCCAGCTCGGCGGGGTCGTCGATGACCGCCTGCAGTTCCTCCTGCGGGATCTTCGTGCGCTCGGAGATCTGCGCCAGGGCCTCGGAGAGGCGCAGCCCCTCGGGGATGCGCATCATGTTGCGCACGATGTTGGCCGGGTCGAGCAGCCGGTCGAAGGCGCTCTGCGCCGAGATCTCGGTGCGGAGGTTGTAGGTGCCCGCCTGGATCCTCGCCGCCTCGTCGGGGCGGCTCCGGGCGTACTTGGTGAAGGTGTCGGCGGACTTCACGACGTTGGCTTCCTGCAGCATGGTCGCCATCTGGCCCATCGTGGAGCCTGCGGGGATCGTGACCTGCACGTCCTCCAGCCCGGCCACGCTGATGTAGTCCTCCTGGGTGCGGAAGTCCATGAAGGCGTCCCAAGCGCGGTTCCCGACGAACCAGCCGCCGCCCACGATCACGGCCAGAGCGACGAGCACGGCCGCCCAACCCTTCATGCGGTGGCGCACCTCCGCCATGTCCCACTGCCCCGTTTCGGGGTCGCGCAGCCTGTCCCGTCGGCGGACCCGGCGAGGCTCGGTCATGTCACACCTTTCCTTCGATTCGCTCCCCGGCCCGCGCGCCGGTGAGGCGTTCGGTGTCGAGCGCGTGGTTCAAGATTGCCACGGCGGCGGCCTGGTCGATCACGGCGCGCTGGGTCTTGGCCGACCTGCCCGCCTCCTGCAGCTGCCGCGTCGCGGACACCGTGGTCATCCGCTCGTCCACCAGGTGCACGGCCACGTCGGGGAACGTGCGCGCCAGCCACCGTGCCTGGCCCCGCGCCTTCGCGGCGGACTCCCCCTCCGCACCCCGCAGGTGGCGGGGCAGGCCGAGGTAGGCCACGACGGGTTCGTACTCTTCCACGATCGCCGACAGGCGGTCGCGCACGACCCGGGCGTCGGACGCCGGCGCGATCGTCTCCACGGGGAAGGCGAGGACGCCGCCGGCATCACACGCCGCGACCCCGATGCGCGCCTGCCCCCAGTCGATGCCGAGCCGGACGCCGCGCAGTGCGTCGTCCGTCATCCGGCCAGGGCGTCGCGGATCGCGGCCAGCGCCGCGTCGGTGCCCGCGGCGTCGGAGCCACCGCCCTGGGCGAGGTCGTCCTTGCCGCCGCCCTTGCCGCCGAGCTGGGCCGCGGCGACGTCGACCAGCTGGCCGGCCTTCGCGCCGGCCGCGCGGGCGGCGTCGGTGGTGGCCACGATCACGACTGGCTTCGCCTCGCCGCCGACCAGCGCGACGACCGCCGGCTGGCTGGACAGCTTGTCGCGCAGGCCCATGGCCAGCGTGCGCAGGTCGCCGCCGCCGACACCGGGCATGGCGCGGGCGACGAGCTTGACCGCACCGACGTCGGTGGCCGAGGCGGCCAGGGCGTCGAGGTTGCCGAGCAGCTGCTGGGTGCGCAGGTCGGCGATCTCCTTCTCGGCCGACTTGAGCTGGGCGAGCAGCTTCTCGACGCGGTCGACGAGCTGGTCGGGCTGGGTCTTGAGCGTGTCGGCCAGGGTGCCGACCAGGGCGCGCTCGGCGGCGAAGCGCGAGAAGGCGTCCCCGCTCACCAGCGCCTCGACGCGGCGGATGCCGGAGCCGATCGAGCCCTCGCCGAGCAGGTTCACCAGCCCGATCTGGGCGGTCGAGCCCACGTGCGTACCACCGCACAGCTCGCGGCTCCAGGCGCCGTTGAGCTCGACCATGCGCACGACGTTGCCGTACTTCTCGCCGAACATGGCCTGGGCGCCGAGCGCCTTGGCCTCGTCCAAGGGCATCTCGCGGTCGGTGACGGCGAAGTTGCCGCGGACCGCCTGGTTCACGATGCCCTCGAGCTCGGCCTTGGCGTCGGTCGAGAGACCGGCCGTGGCATTGAAGTCGAAGCGCAGGTAGCCGGGCTTGTTGTACGAGCCGGCCTGGTGGGTGGTGTCGCCCAGCAGCTGGCGCAGCGCGGCGTTGACGATGTGCGTGGCGGTGTGGGCCTGGCACGCGCCGAGGCGCGCCGCGGCGTCCACCTGCGCCAGCACCTCGGCGCCCGCGGTGAGCTCGCCCTCGTTGACCAGCACCTTGTGCACGACCAGGCCCTGGACGGGACGCTGCACGTCGAGCACGTCGAGCGCCAGGCCGGGCGCAGTGAGGACGCCGGCGTCGGCGTCCTGGCCACCGGCCTCGGCGTAGAACGGGGTCTCGGCCAGCACGACCTCGACGACGTCGCCGGGCTGGGCGGACGGGACGACCGCACCGTCGCGCACGATGCCGCGCACGCGGCTGGGCACGGTCAGGTCGGTGAAGCCGAGGAACGGGGTCTCGCCCGCCTCACGCAGCTGGCGGTAGGCCTCGGTGTTGACCGCGCCGCCCTTCTTGGCGCGGGCGTCGGCCTTGGCGCGGGCCTTCTGCTCACCCATGAGGCGGGTGAACTCGGCGCGGTCGACCTCGAGGCCGGCCTCGGAGGCCATCTCGAGGGTCAGGTCGATCGGGAACCCGTAGGTGTCGTGCAGCTGGAACGCCTGGTCGCCGGCCAGGGTGGTCTGCCCGGCCGCCTTGGCGTTGCGCACCGCGACGTCGAAGATCTGGGTGCCGGAGGCCAGCGTCCGCCGGAAGCTCTCCTCCTCGGCGTACGCGGACGCCGACACGCGGGCCCACTCGCTGGTGACCTCGGGGTAGGACTCCTCCATGAGGCCCTTGCTGATCGGGAGCAGTTCGGGCAGCACCGGGTCGTGCACGCCCAGCAGGCGCATCGCGCGCACGCTGCGGCGCAGCAGGCGGCGCAGGACGTAGCCGCGGGCCTCGTTGCCGGGGGTGACACCGTCGGTCATGAGCATGAGGCCGGAGCGCACGTGGTCGGCCACGACGCGCATGCGCACGTCGTCGTCGTGGTTCGCGCCGTAGCGCTTGCCCGACAGCTCGGCGGCCTTCTCGATGACCGGGAAGATCTGGTCGATCTCGTACATGTTGTCCTTGCCCTGCATCAGGTAGGCAACACGCTCCAGGCCCATGCCGGTGTCGATGTTCGGCTTCGGCAGCGGGCGCAGCACGTCGAAGTCGTCCTTGGCACGGACCGCGGACAGCTCCTGCTGCATGAAGACGAGGTTCCAGATCTCGAGGAAGCGGTCCTCGTCGACGACCGGGCCGCCCTCGGGGCCGTAGGCCGGACCGCGGTCGATGTAGATCTCGGAGCAGGGTCCGCCGGGGCCGGGGACGCCCATGTTCCAGTAGTTGTCCTTCAGGTCGCGGCGCTGGATGCGCTCGTCGGGCAGGCCGACGGACCTCCACAGCGCGACCGCCTCGGCGTCCCCCTCGGGGAAGTCGGGGTGGTGGCCGGGGCCGAGCACGGTGACCCACACCTTGTCGGGGTCGAAGCCGAGCCCGCCGTCGCCGACCGAACCGGTGACCAGCTTCCAGGCGTGCTGGATCGCACCCTCCTTGAAGTAGTCACCGAAGGAGAAGTTGCCGTTCATCTGGAAGAAGGTGCCGTGGCGGGTGGTCTTGCCGACCTCCTCGATGTCGAGGGTGCGCACGCACTTCTGGCAGCTGGTGGCGGTGTCGTAGGGCGCGTCCTCGGCGCCGGTGAAGTAGGACTTGAACGGCACCATGCCGGCGTTGACGAACAGCAGGGTCGGGTCGTTGTAGACCAGCGACGCAGAGGGCACCAGGGTGTGCCCGGCGGCGGTGAAGTGGTCCAGGAACCGGCGCCGGATCTCCGCGGTCTTCATTCCAGTTGTCCTCTTTCGTCCTTGGTGAGCAGGGCCATCAGCTCGGATCGCTTGGCCGCTCGGGCATTGCTGTAGGTCGTGGCGAAGTCGGCGGCCCACGCCTTCGCCGACACTGCGGTCTCCTCGGCGCGGCGCTCGATCTCCTCAGCCATCCCCTCGGGGGTCAGGCGTCGATAGTACTCCCGGCCCTTGATGGTCACGAACGCCGTGGTCGCGACGCCGGCCAGGAACCAGAAGCCGCGGCTCATGCGCTCCTCTTCTCGGCCGGACCCTCGATCTTCGAGGCGATCGCGGTGCGCAGGGCGTGCGAGGTGGACGCCACGGCCACCAGGGGCCGCCCCACGGCGGCGGTCATGATCTTCGACAGGGCCGCGGTGTTCTCCACCACGGTGCTGGCGTGGTTGCTGACGCGGGCGACGTCGGCGGTCACCTTCTCGACCTCGGCGGTCACGTCGCTGATCTTGGCGATCTCCTGGTTGGTGACGGTGACCGTCTCCTTGAGCTCGTTCAGGATCGGGGTCGTCCCGGTGCCCACGTCCTTCACGGCGGTCGCCAGCTCGTCGAGCACCTTGCCCAGCTTGAACAGCGGGATCGCCGCCATGCCCACGAGGAACACGAACGCGATCGCCGCGATGAGCCCGGCAACCTCCCCAACAGTCATGGGTTCGAGCCTAGTGGGTCGCCTCGTCGCGCCCCAGCAGCGACCGGATCGCCGACAACCGCTCGGCGATCTGCGCCTCGTTGCCGTGCGTGGTGGGCTCGTAGTAGCGCGCCTGCGCCAGGTCGTCGGGCAGGTACTGCTGGGCGGCGACCGCGTGCGGGGCGTCGTGGGCGTACTGGTAGCCCTTCCCGTGGCCGAGCGCCTTCGCGCCGGCGTAGTGGGCGTCGCGCAGGTGCAGCGGGACGGGCCCGCCCTTGCCGGCCGCCACGTCGGCCTGGGCCGCGTTGATCGCGGCATAGGAGGCGTTCGACTTGGGAGCGGTGGCGCAGGCGACGACCGCCTGGGCGAGCACGAGGCGTCCCTCGGGCATGCCGATCAGTTGCACGGCCTGGGCCGCCGCCACGCAGGTCTGCAGCACCGAGGGCGCGGCCATGCCGACGTCCTCGCTGGCGAGGATGATCAGGCGCCGGGCGATGAAGCGGGGGTCCTCTCCCCCGGCCAGCATCCGGGCGAGGTAGTGCAGGCCCGCGTCGACATCGGACCCGCGGATCGACTTGATGAACGCGCTGATGACGTCGTAGTGCTGGTCGCCGTCACGGTCGTAACGGACCGCGGCCTTGTCGACGGCGAGTTCGACCGCCTCGGGGGTGATCGTGGTCGAGCCGAGGGCGGACGCCGACGCCGCAGCCTCCTCGAGGTAGGTCAGCGAGCGACGGGCGTCCCCGCCGGCGAGTCGGACCAGCGTGCCCCGGGCGTCGGTGTCGAGGTCGTAGGTGGCGCCCTCGGGGGTCCGCAGCCCGCGCTCGTCGCTGAGCGCACGGTCGAGCAGGGCGTTGACGTCGTCGTCGGTCAGCGGCTTGAGCGTGAGGAGCAGCGAGCGGGACAGCAGGGGCGAGATGACCGAGAAGGACGGGTTCTCGGTGGTGGCCGCGATCAGGGTGACCAAGCGGTTCTCGACGGCGGGCAGCAGGACATCCTGCTGCGCCTTGTTGAAGCGGTGCACCTCGTCGACGAACAGCACCGTCCCGCGGCCGCGGGCGAGCTCGCGCTTGGCGGTGTCCAGCTCGGCGCGGACCTCCTTGACGCCCGCGGTGACGCCCGACAGTTCGACGAAGCGGCGGTTGGTGGCCTGCGAGACCACCGAGGCGATCGTCGTCTTGCCCACCCCGGGCGGACCCCAGAGGAACACCGACATGGGCTGACCGTCGGCGAGGCGCTTCAGCGGCGACCCGGGGCCGAGCAGGTGCTGCTGCCCGACGATCTCGTCCAGGGTCCGGGGGCGCAGGCGCACGGCCAGAGGTACGTCGTCGTGGCCGGCGCTCGACAGGGAGCCGCCCGTGCGCGCCGCGGGGGCGTCGCTGGGGTCGGGGTTGCCGAAGAGGTCCGTCACCCGTCCGACGCTACCGCAACGACCAGTGGCACAATCCCGGGATGGGCACCCTGATGCTGCTGCGCCACGGCGAGACGACCTTCAACGCCGCCCGGGTGTTCACCGGGTTGCTGGACGCCCCGCTCGCCCCGACCGGCGAGGCCCAGGTGGAGGTCGCCGCGGACCTCCTCCGCGCCGAGGGGCTCGTGCCCGACCTCGTGTGGCAGTCGACGATGCTGCGGGCGTCCCGTACGACGGAGCTGCTGCTCGGTCACCTCGCGATGGACCCCGAGGTGCGCTCCACGTGGCGGCTCGTCGAGCGTGCCTACGGCTGCCTGACCAACGTCTCCAAGCACGACGCACGCGAGCGGTTCGGCGAGGAGGCCTTCTTCACGTGGCGCCGCACGCTCAACGGCCGGCCCCCCGCTGCGTCACCCGAACAGGTCGCCGGCTGGCACGACCCGGCCCCGGTCGCCGATCGCGGCCCCTTGGACGCCGGCATCGGCGAGTCGTTGTCGGATGTGATGCTGCGCGTGGAGCCATGGTGGACCGACGAACTCGAACCTGCGCTGGCGGCGGGGCAGACGGTGTTCCTCGTGGCGCACGGCAACACCTTGCGCGCCCTGGCCGCCCTGGTGGCGGGGATGACCGACGAACAGGTCGAGCGGCTCAACATCCCGGCCGGGCACCCGCTCGTCGTGCCCTGGTCCGACGGACGCCTCGGCACCGCCCGCTACCTCGACTCCGACGCCGCCCACGTGGCGGCGGCGATGGTCGCCGCGGAGGGCGGCACCTGACGCCGAGGGCTTGAGTTTTTCGCGCCGAGGGCTTGGGTCTTACGCGCCGAGGGCTTGAGTTTTCAGCGCCGAGGGCTTGAGTTTTCAGCGCCGAGGGCTCCACTCCGGATAAGAAGTAGAGCCCTCGGCAATTAGAAGTAGAGCCCTCGGCAATTAGAAGTAGAGCCCTCGGCAATTAGAAGTAGAGCCCTCGGCGGGATCAGGCCTCCGGCTTCGCCTCGGCTGCGGCCTCGGCGGGCTTCTCGGCCTTCGGCTTGGCGTCGACCCCGGCCTCCTTGCGCTGCTGCGCCGTGATGGACGCCGGCGCCTCGGTCAGCGGGTCGAACCCGCCGCCCGACTTCGGGAACGCGATGACGTCGCGGATGGTGTCGAAGCCGCCGAGCAGCATCACGAGGCGGTCCAGGCCGAAGGCGATGCCGCCGTGGGGCGGGGCGCCGAAGGAGAAGGCCTCGAGCAGGAAGCCAAACTTCTCCTGCGCCTCCTCCTGGGACAGGCCCATGACCTTGAACACGCGCTCCTGCACGTCGCGGCGGTGGATACGGATCGAGCCGCCGCCGATCTCGTTGCCGTTGGCGACGAAGTCGTAGCCGTAGGACAGCGCCGAGCCGGGGTCGGTGTCGAAGGTGTCGAGCGACTCGGGCTTGGGCGAGGTGAACGCGTGGTGCACCGCGGCCCACTTGCCCTCGGCGATGGCGACATCACCGGAGGCGACGGCGTCCTCGCGCAGCTTGAACATGGGGGCGTCCACGACCCACAGGAACGACCAGTCGTCCTCGTCGATCTGGCCGGTGCGGCGTCCGATCTCCAGGCGCGCGGCGCCCAGCAGCTCCTGGGTGGCCTCGCGGGCACCCGCGCCGAAGAAGATCGCGTCGCCCGGCTGGGCGTCCATGGCGGCGGCCAGGCCGTCGCGCTCGGCGTCGGTGATGTTCTTGGCGACCGGCCCGCCGAGGGTGCCGTCCTCGCCGATGGTCACGTAGGCAAGACCCTTGGCGCCGCGCTGCTTGGCCCACTCCTGCCACGCGTCGAACTGGCGACGAGGCTGGGACGCCCCGCCCGGCATGACCACGCCGCCCACGTACGGCGCCTGGAACACGCGGAAGGGCGTGTCGGCGAAGTACGAGGTGAGCTCGCGGATCTTGTTGTCGAACCGCAGGTCGGGCTTGTCGGAGCCGTAGTTGTCCATGGCGTCGTGCCAGGTCATCCGCGGCAGCGGCAGCGACATCTCCACGCCGATCAGGCGCCAGCAGGCCGCCATGACCTCCTCGGCCAGGGCGATCACGTCGTCCTGGTCGACGAAGCTCATCTCGATGTCCAGCTGGGTGAACTCGGGCTGGCGGTCGGCGCGGAAGTCCTCGTCGCGGTAGCAGCGCGCGATCTGGTAGTAGCGCTCCATACCGGCGACCATGAGCAGCTGCTTGAACAGCTGCGGGCTCTGCGGCAGGGCGTACCACTTGCCCGGGTGCAGGCGGGCCGGCACGACGAAGTCGCGGGCGCCCTCGGGGGTCGAGCGGGTGAGGGTTGGGGTCTCGATGTCGTGGAAGTCGCGGCCGTCGAGCACCTCGCGGATCGCGCGCGTGACCTTCGAGCGCAGGACGAGCGCCTCGTGCTGGCGCGGACGCCGCAGGTCGAGGTAGCGGTGCTTGAGGCGGGCGTCCTCACCGACGGTGGTGCGCTCGTCGATCTGGAACGGCAGCGGCGCGGCCGGGTTCAGCACCTCCAGCTCGCGGATCGCGACCTCGACCTCACCGGTGGCGATGTTGGGGTTGACGTTCTCGGGGGTTCGGGCATCGACGACGCCCGTCACCTGGATGCAGAACTCGTTGCGGAGGTCGTGGATCCCGGCGGAGGCCAGGTACTCGTCGCGGACGACCACCTGGCAGATGCCGGAGGCGTCGCGGAGGTCGATGAAGGCCACCCCGCCGTGGTCGCGCCGCTTGGCGACCCATCCGGCGAGGCTGACGGTCTGGCCGACGTGCTCGGACGTGAGCGTCCCGGCCTGGTGCGTGCGCAACATGCTGCGTGATTCCCTTCTTGCCCCCGCATGGACGGTACGGGGCGCGTGGGGGTGATTGTACGCACTGCGGGTGACACCTCCCGACCCGGTGCCCGGTTCGGGGTCGACTGGGGGACATCACCCCTTGTCGTGAGCCACTCGTCGGGTTGCGTGGGGCCCATGAAGAAGACGACAGCCCTCCTCCCCACCGTCCTGGCCGGCGGCCTCCTGCTCGCCGCCTGCACCTCGCCGGCGACTCCCCCGGCCCCAGCCCCCGGCACCGTCAACCCGCCGGCCGCGACGACCACCGCCGATGCCCCGCGCGGTGACACCCCCGCGGACGCCGCCGCCCACAACGCGGCCGGCGAGGCCGCCGTCGCCACCGCCGAGGCCGAGGTGAGTGGCGCCGCGATCCAGCTCGACCATGACGACCAGCGCTGGGAGGTCGAGGTTTTGGTGGGCGACCGTGTCCACGACGTCACGACCGACAACGCCGGCACCGCGGTCACCGAGAGTGACCGTGACGAGGCGGTCGACGGCGATGACGCGCGCCGCGCCGCGGCCGCGACGGTCTCGCTCGTGGACGCGATGAAGACCGCCCTCGAGGCCACCCCGGGCGTGATCGACGACGTCGAGCTCGACGACCGCAACGACGCCGTCGTGTGGGAGGTCACCATCGACACCGCCGACCGCGACGACGTGGACGTCTACGTCGACGCGGTGACGGGCGAGATTCAGGCCTGACGGCCGACGCTCGGGCGCAGGTCGCCGGCCGGCGGCGTCCACGTGGCGGCGTCGGCGGGCACCTGCTCGCCCGAGCGGATGTCCTTGACCGAGTCACCCTCGGCCCCACCGAACCACACGAAGGGGATGCCCCGCCGGTCGGCGTAGCGGATCTGCTTGCCGAACTTGTCGGCCTTGGGCGCGACCTCGGTGGGGATCCCCCGCGCCCGCAGCGCGGCAGCCGTGGCCAGGGCCGTGCCGCGGGTCTCCTCGGCGTCCACCGCGACCAGCACGCAGGTCGGTACCGAGCGGGACGCCACCAGCTCGCCCTTGGCGATGAGCGGGGCCAGGATGCGGGTGACGCCGACGGAGATGCCGACGCCGGGCCACGTGCGCTTGCCGTCGGTGGCCAGCGCGTCGTAGCGCCCGCCCGAGCAGATCGAGCCCAGCGACTCGAAGCCGGCCATCTCGGTCTCGTAGACGGTGCCGGTGTAGTAGTCCAGGCCGCGGGCGATCTTGAGGTCGGCCACGAGGCGCCCGGGCACCGCCGCCTCAGCGGCTTCGACGACCTCGGCGAGGGCGGCCAGGCCCTCGTCGAGCAGCTCGTGCTGGACGCCCAGGGCGCGAACGCGCTCCACGAACGACGTGTCGGGGGTGCAGATCGTCGCCAGCTCCAGGCACTTGGCGGCGGCCTCGGCCGACAGCCCCAGCTCGTCGACGAGCAGGGCCGCCACGGCGTCCGGGCCGATCTTGTCGAGCTTGTCGACGCGCTGCAGGACAGCCATGTGGTCCTCGACCCCGAGGCCGCGGTAGAAGCCCTCGGCGAGCTTGCGGTTGTTCACGTGCATGACCACGGGCGGGACGCCGAACCGGGTGTGCAGCGTCTCCAGCGCCTCGAGCATGACCAGGGCCACCTCGACGTCGTGGTGGCCGGCGAGGGTGTTCTCCCCCACCACGTCGATGTCGGCCTGCACGAACTCGCGGTAGCGGCCCTCCTGCGGGCGCTCGCCGCGCCACACCTTCTGCACCTGGTAGCGCCGGAACGGGAAGGCGAGGTGGCCGGCGTTCTCGAGCACGTAGCGCGCGAAGGGCACGGTGAGGTCGAAGTGCAGGCCGAGGTCATCCCCGGTCTCGCCCTCCGCCGCGTGCAGGCGACGGACGACGTAGACCTCCTTGGTGATCTCGCCCTTGCGGGTCAGGGCGTCCATCGTCTCGACCGCGCGCGTCTCGATGGACGCGAAACCGTGCAGCTCGAACGTCTGCCGCAGCGAGTCGAGGACGGCCTGCTCCACGATCCGCCCGGCGGGCAGGAACTCGGGGAACCCGGACAACGGCTTGGGACGCATGCTCACCTCAGGTAGCTCTCGGTCAGGTAGGAGTTGGTGGCCCGCTCGTGGGCCATCGTGGTCTCGGGCCCGTGCCCCGGCAGCAGGGCGGCGGTGTCGGGCAGCGCCAGGACGACGTCGCGCAGCGAGCGTCGCATGGCCTCGTCGTCGCCGCCGGGCAGGTCGGTGCGCCCGATGGAGCCGGCGAACACCACGTCGCCGGTGAACACGATCTCGGTCAGCTCGGGCGCCTGCGGCACCGGCTCGACCAGGGGCGTGCGCCACAGCAGGCAGCCCGGGCGGTGACCCGGCGCGACCTCGGTGGTGAAGGTCATGCCGGCCAGCTCCAGCGTCTCGCCGCCGACGAGGTCACGCAGGTCGGCGGGCTCGACGTGGTTGACGCCGAACCGGTCGATGATCTCGAGGGCCCACGGCATCAGCAGCGAGGTGTCGAACAGCTCGCGGTCGGACTCGTGCAGGTAGGCCGGGACGCCGTAGTGGTCGGCAACGTCCGCCGCACCGCCCACGTGGTCGGGGTGCCCGTGTGTGAGGACGACCGCCTCGACGGTGAGCCCGTGCTCGGCGACGAGCTCCTTGACCGGCTCGAACGCGTTGACACCGGGGTCGACGACCACGCACCGCCGCCCATCCATCGACAGGATGTAGCAGTTGGCCTGCAGCGGACCGGCCGGGAACGAGGTCAGGAACACGTCCGTTACCTTATCGTCGGCCAGACCGCGCGCGCCGGAGGGGTGTTTTCGTGCAAGATGGAGCCCATGACTGACTCTGCAGGTCCGGCCAGCTTCGGTCGTGTCGACCCCGATGGCACCGTCTACGTGACCACGGGTGAGGGCGAACGGGCGGTCGGTCAGGTTCCCGACGTGTCCCCCGACGAGGCGCTCGCCTTCTTCGTCCGGCGCTACGAGGCCCTCGAGCTGGAGGTGACGCTGCTCGAGCAGCGCCTGAACTCCGGTGCGGTCTCCCCCGACGACGCACGCCACACGATCAAGAACCTGCGCAAGTCGGTGTCCGAGGCCAACGCGGTCGGCGACCTCGCCGCCCTGGAGGCCCGGCTCGAGGCCCTGCAGCCCCGCCTGGCCGAGGCGTCCGAGGCCCGCAAGGCCGAGCGCGCCAAGCAGCACGAGGCCACCCGCGAGGCCAAGGAGGCCATGGTCGGCGAGGCCGAGGCGCTGGCGTCCGGCAACGACTGGCGCGGCGGGGTCAACCGCTTCCGCCAGCTGCTCGAGGACTGGAAGAAGCTCCCCCGCATCGACCGCGCCACCGACGACGCCCTGTGGCACCGGTTCAGCTCAGCCCGAACCACCTACACCCGCCGGCGCAAGGCGCAGTTCGCCGAGCAGTCCGCGCGCTGGGGCGAGGCGAAGGCCGTCAAGGAGCAGATCATCGAGGAGGCCCGCTCGCTGGCCGACTCCACCGACTGGGGCCCCACCTCGGGTGCCTTCCGCGACCTGATGACCCGCTGGAAGGCCGCCGGATCGGCCGCCCGCGAGCACGACGACAAGCTCTGGGCCGAGTTCCGCGGTCTCCAGGACCAGTTCTTCGGCGCCCGCACCGCCGCCCAGAGCGCCCAGGACGAGGAGTTCACCGGCAACCTGGTCGCCAAGGAGGAGCTGCTGGCCAAGGCCGAGGCGAGCATCGTCCCGGTGAAGGACGTGGAGTCGGCGCGCGCCGCCTTCCGCACCTTCCTCGAGGAGTACCACGCCCTCGGCAAGGTCCCCCGTGACTCCATGCGCGGCCTCGACAACCGCGTCCGCGCGATCGAGCAGGCCGTCCGCAAGGCCGAGGAGGACGAGTGGAAGCGCACCGACCCCGAGGCGCGCCAGCGCGCCGAGGAGACGGTCGCCATGCTCAGCGCGGAGATCGACAAACTGGCCGCCAAGGCCGAGAAGGCCGAGGCCCGCGGCGACCAGCAGGCCGCCAAGAAGGCCCAGGACTCGATCGCGACCTACCAGACCTGGCTCGACCAGGCGAAGGCCACCCTGGCCGACTTCACCCGCTGAGGTGCGCTGATCAGCCCGGCTTGACCCGGCTGACCTCGTACACGCCGGGGACGCGCTGCAGGCTCCGCAGCACCATGTCGAGGTGGCGCGGGTCGGGCGTCTGGAACGTCAGCCGCATCGTGAACACGTGGTCCTTGGACGCGTTGGCGCTCACCGACACGATGCTCATGTGCAGGTCGCTCAGCACGCGGGTGACGTCGCTGAGCATGCCACCGCGGTCGATGCCCTCGAGCTGTACGGCGACCAGGAACGCCGCGTCGGCGGTCGGCGACCAGGAGACCGGAACGATCCGCTCGGGGTAGCGCTTCAGCGACCCGACGTTGGTGCAGTCGACGCGGTGCACCGAGATGCCCTCGCTCCGCGTGACGAAGCCCAGGATGTCGTCGCCGGGCACCGGCAGGCAGCACTTGGCGAGCTTCGTGTACATGTCGGGGTCGCCGTCCACGACGACACCGGAGTGGTCACGCGGCAGCTTGCGCATCGGCTTGAGCAGCAGCGCCTCGTCGACGAGGGACGCCTCGGCCGCGGCCTCGCCGCCCCCGACCGTCTCGACCAGCTGGTGCACCACGGCCTGCGGCCCGACCGAGCCCTCACCGATGGCGGCGAACAGGCTGGGCACGTCGGAGACGTGGAAGTGCTGGACCAAGCCGGCGAGCACCTCCGGGGTGAGCAGGCGCTGGGCCACCGAGGCCCGGCGCATCTGCTTGGTGAGCATGTCCTTGCCCTGCTCGATGGCCTCGTCGCGGCGCTCGCGGGTGAAGTGCTGGCGTATCTTCGACCGGGCCCGCGGAGTCTTGACGAAGCCCAGCCAGTCACGGCTGGGCCCGGCGTTGGCGGCCTTCGAGGTGATGATGTCGACGCTCATGCCCATTTCCAGGGCCGAGTCCAGCGGCACGAGCTTGCCGTTGACGCGGGCGCCGATGCAGCGGTGGCCGACCTCGGTGTGGATGGCGTAGGCGAAGTCGACCGGGGTCGACCCGGCGGGCAGCGAGATCACGTCGCCCTTGGGGCTGAACACGAAGACCTCGTTCTTGGCGATCTCCTCGGTGAAGGTGTCGAGGAACTCCCCGGAGTCCTCGGTCTCCTTCTGCCACTCCGAGATCGACTGCACCCAGTTGATCTGGTCGCCGGCGCTGCGCCCCTCCTTGTACCGCCAGTGCGCGGCCACGCCGAACTCGGCCTGCCGGTGCATGTCGTGGGTGCGGATCTGAAGCTCCACCGGCTTGCCGCCGGGACCCAGCACCGTCGTGTGCAGCGACTGGTAGAGGTTGAACTTCGGCATCGCGATGTAGTCCTTGAACCGCCCGGGCAGGGGGCGCCAGCGGGCGTGCAGCACGCCCAGGACGTCGTAGCACTCGCGCTTGGTGTCGACCAGGATGCGCAGGCCGACCAGGTCGTAGATGTCGTAGAAGTCCCGGCCGCGGACCATCATCTTCTGGTAGATCGAGTAGTAGTGCTTGGGCCGGCCGTACACCGTGGCCTTGATCTTGTTCTCGGCCAGGTCTTCCTTGACCTGGTTCACCACCGTGCCCAGGTACTGGTCGCGCAGCGGGGCGCGCTCGGCGACGAGCTTGACGATCTCGGAGTAGATCTTGGGCTCGATGACCGAGAACGAGAGGTCCTCCAGCTCCCACTTGATCGCGTTCATGCCCAGGCGGTGCGCCAGCGGGGCGTAGATCTCGAGGGTGTCGCGGGCGATGCGGATCTGCTTGTCCTGGCGCAGCGAGGTGATCGTGCGCATGTTGTGCAGCCGGTCGCCCAGCTTGATCACCAGCACCCGGATGTCGCGGGCCATCGCGACGACCATCTTGCGGATGGTCTCGGCCTTGGCCGACTCGCCGTAGACCATCTTGTCCAGCTTGGTGACCCCGTCGACCATCGTGGCGACTTCCTCGCCGAAGTCGGCGGTCAGCTGGGCCAGCGTGTAGCCGGTGTCCTCCACCGTGTCGTGGAGCAGGGCCGCGCAGATCGTCGGCTCGGTCAGCCCCAGGCCGGCCAGGATGGTCGCCACGGCGAGGGGGTGCGTGATGTAGGAGTCGCCGCTCTTGCGGGTCTGCCCGTCGTGGTAGTGCTCGGCGGTGCGGTAGGCGCGCTCGATGACCGCGGTGTCGACCTTGGCGTGGTGCTGGCGCATCGCCGCGAACAGCGGGTCGAGGGCCGCCGAGGTGGAGGGTTTCTGCGAACCCAGCAGCGCCAGCATCCGGCGCACGCTGCGGCGCGGCTGGTCGGGCGCGGCGGGCAGGGGCGACGGGGCGTCCGGCAGCGCGGGCACGCGCGGGTCGTACGCCTGCGTCCCCGCAGTCTGGTTCGTGGCCTCACTCACGGTGTGCCCCCTCCCCCCATCGACGGTGGCGCCGAGTCTACCGCTGGCGCGTCCGACGGCTGGGGCGGACCACGACCAGCTCGTCGCCGGTCTTCAGCGTGGCCACGCTGGGGTCGAAGAAGCGGCGCAGCAGGCCGCCGCGCACGACGCCGAGGACGCGCTCGCCCACGATGTCCTGCGTGCTGTGGCCGACCTCGTCGGGGGCCACCAGGCGCTGGGCGATGTCGAGGCCCTCGCCGTAGGACAGCAGGTCCTCCATCGTGGCGCCCAGGTCGGGGCTGACGGCGGAGAGGCCGATGAGGCGACCCACGGCGTCCGAGCTCGTGATGACGCCGTCGGCGCCGCTCTGCCGCAGCAGCGACACGTTGTCGGCGGCCCGGACCGCCGCGACGATGTGCGCGTGCGGGTTCAGCTGGCGGGCCGTCAGCGTGGCCAGGATCGCCGTGTCGTCGCGGTTGACGGTGATCACGATGTGCTTGGCCTTGGGCACCTCGGCGCGCCGCAGCAGCTCGCGCGAGGTCGCGTCGCCCAGGAAGGCGGCCAGCCCGTTGCGGTTGGCCTCGTCGACGGCGGCCTGGCTGCCGTCGACCACGACGATCCGGTCGGACTCGGCGCCGTTGCGCAGCAGGGTGTTCAGCGCGCTGCGGCCCATGGTGCCGTAGCCGAGCACGACGGTGTGGTTGCGCATCTTCTTCCTCCAGCGGGTGTCGATCATCGCGCGGCGACCCTCGTTGGCGAGCACCTCGAGGGTGGTGCCGACCAACAGGATCAGGAACGCGATGCGCAGGGGTGTGACCAGCAGGGCGTTCAGCAGGCGGGCGTGGTCGGAGACCGGGGTGATGTCGCCGTACCCGGTCGTCGTGACGGTGACCGTCGCGTAGTACAGCGCGTCGATGAAGCTGACGCCGTCCCCGTTGACGTTGTCGGCGTAGCTCTCGTGGTCCAGCCACACGATCAACGTGTTGAGCAGGACGATGCCCACCGCCAGCAGCGCCCGCCGGACGAGCTCGCGGAACGGGTCCGCCGCCACCGTCGGCAGGCTGACGAGGGCCTGGTAGCCCCACAGCGACTGCGACGACCGCTCGGCCATGGCTACACCGTGACGACCGCGGAGAGGGTGTCGGCGCCCAGTTCGGTGAGCTTCTCGCGGCCGTCGAGGAAGCCCAGTTCCATGAGCACCGCGACGTGGACCAGCTCGGCCCCCTGGCGCTTGATCAGGGCCGCCGTCGCGCCGACGGTGCCGCCGGTGGCGAGGACGTCGTCGATGACCATGACGCGCGCGCCGGGCCACAGGGCGTCGGTGTGGATCGTCAGCGTCTCGTGCCCGTACTCGAGGGCGAAGCTCTGCTCGTCGACCGCGCCGGGCAGCTTGCCCGGCTTGCGGACCGGCACGAACCCGGCGCCCAGCTTGAGCGCCACCGGGGCGGCGAAGATGAACCCGCGCGCCTCCATGCCCACGACGATGTCGATGGGGCCGGGGGCCAGCGCGACCAGCTCGTCGACGGCTGCCTCGAAGCCCTTCGGGCTGGCCAGCAGCGGGGTGATGTCCTTGAACACCACGCCGGGCTTGGGCCAGTCGGGGACGTCGCGGATCAGCTCGAGGATGAGCTCCTGGTTCGCGTTCATCGGCCGTCCTTCCGGCGCTCGGAGCGGGTGCTGCGGTGGGGCTGGTTGCGCGGGCCGAGGTCCTCGGCCCGGACGGCGCCGAGGGTGGCCGCGTCGACCGGCGGGGCGTCCGTCGTGGAGAGCAGCGGGGCGCCCGCGGTGGCGGGCAGCGTGCTGGCGGCGGGGACCGGCTGCTCCTTCTTCGTGCCCCGCTTGGCGACGCGCTTGTTGTGGGCGATGATCTCGGGCTCGCGCTCGCGCATCTGGACGAACATCGGCGCGGCCAGGAACAGCGACGAGTACGCCCCGGCGATCATGCCGACGAACATGGCCAGGCCGAGGTCCTTCAGCGGGCCGGTGCCCAGGATGAACACGCCGGCGGCCAGCAGCGCGGCCACGGGCAGGACACCGATGATCGTGGTGTTGATCGAGCGCACGAGCACCTGGTTGATCGCCAGGTTGGACGCCGTGGCCAGCGTGCGGGACTGCTTGGTGATGTCGGTGGTGTTGTCGCGCACCTTGTCGAACACGACGACCGTGTCGTACAGCGAGTAGCCGAGGATCGTCAGCACGCCGATCAGGGTCGCCGGGGTGAAGGCGAACTGCAGGATCGCGTACACGCCGATGGTGACGATCAGGTCGTGCAGCAGGGCGATGAGGGCTGCCGCCGACATCTTCCAGTTGCGGAAGTAGATCGCGATCATCAGCGCGACGAGGCTGAGGAACACGACGAGCGCGATCAGGCCCTGCTGGGTGATCTGCTGGCCCCAGTTCGGCCCGATGAGGTTGTTGGTGACCTCCTCGTTGGCGACCCCGGCACGTTCGGCCAGGAACGAGGTCATCTGGTTGATCTCCTCGGCGCCCAGGGCGCGCACCTGGATGCGCACCTGGTTGTCGCCCACGGAGTTGACCTTGACCTCGCCGAGCTCGGGCAGCCCGCTCTCGTCCTGCACCGCGTTGCGGTAGTCGTCGACGGTGGTCGAGGTGACCTGGGTCGGCACCGTGAACTCGGAGCCGCCGGTGAAGTCGATCGACAGGTTGAGGCCGCGCAGCCCGATGGCGGCGAGGCAGATCGCGACGATGACCGCCGAGACGATGTACCACTGCTTGCGCTTGCCGACGAAGTCGTAGCTCAGGTCACCGGTGTAGAGCCGGTGGGCGAGGCTGGCCTTCCGCTCGCTCATCACACCTCCTGGGGGGCGGTCGCGCGGAGGCGACGGATCGGGGACCGGCGCTGGGCGCCCATGTGCTCGGGCTCGAAGCCCGAGAACCGGCGGCCCTCGCCGAAGTACTTGGTGCGCCCGAGCAGCGTGACCAGCGGCTTGGTGAACCAGAAGACGATCGCGATGTCGATCAGGGTCGTCAGGCCCAGGGTGAACGCGAAGCCCTTCACCGAACCGATGGCCAGCGCGAACAGGACGACCGCCGACAGCAGCGATACCGCGTCGGCGATCAGGATCGTCTTGCGCGAGCCGATCCAGCCGGTCTCGATCGCCGTGCGCAGCGAGCGGCCCTCGCGGACCTCGTCACGGATGCGTTCGAAGAAGATGATGAACGAGTCGGCCGTCATGCCGATGGCCACGATCGCGCCGGCGATGCCGGGCAGGTTCAGGGCGAAGCCCATGCCCTCACCGAGCAGCACCATGATCTGGTAGGTCAGCACGGCGGCCAGCGCGAGCGAGCCGATGACCACGATCGACAGGGCGCGGTAGTAGACCACCGAGTAGATCAGCACCAGGCCGATGCCGATGAGGCCGGCGATGATGCCGGCGCGCAGCTGCTCGCCACCCAGCGTCGGGGAGACGTTGGAGACCTCGGAGAGGTCGAACGACAGCGGCAGCGAGCCGTACTTGAGCACGTTGGCCAGGTCGGTGGCGCTCTGCTGGGTGAAGTTGCCCTCGATCTGGGCCTGCCCGCCGGGAATCGGGCCCGACAGGCGCGGGTAGGTGACGACGGCACCGTCGAGGACGATCGCGAAGGTGTTCTGCGGCTCGGGCTTCTGGGCCAGGGCGCCGGTGACCTTCTCGAAGATCGCCGCGCCCTCGGGGTTCAGGGACAGCTGGACGATCCAGTTCACGCTGGCCTGCGGGATGCCGGCGCTGGCGTTGGTCAGCATCTTGCCGTCGATGACCGCCGGGTAGAGCAGGAACTTGGTGACGTTCTCGCGGTCGCAGGTGATCAGCACCTGGTCGGGCACGTCGGGGAACGGCTGGCCGCACTCGTAGGCCTGGAAGTCGGCCAGGTCGCGCTCAGTGGGCTGCCAGGCCAGCACCTCGTCGGTCGTGGGCTGCGGGTTGGCCGCCACGGTCGGGCGCGGCTCGGGCGGGGGCAGCGGGAGGCCGCCACCGGTCGAGGGGCCTGCCATCTCCACGGCGTACACCGGGCGGAAGTACAGCTGGGCGGTCTGGCCGACCATCTCCTGCAGCTGGGCCGGGGCGACGTTCGGCACCGAGACGGTGACCTGGTTGTTGCCGACGACCGCGACCTCGGACTCACCGACGCCGATCGAGTCGACCCGCTGCTGGATGATCGTGCGCGCCTGTTCCAGGCTGGCCTGGTCGACCGCGCCGCTGCCGGTGGTGTTGCGCGCCGTCAGCGTGATGGTCGTGCCGCCACGCAGGTCGAGGCCCAGCTTGGGCGTCCACGTGTTGGCCAGGGCCATGATGCCGAACAGCGCCGCGACGACGGCGAAGAAGATGATGAGGGTGCGCAGGGGACGCTGCTTGTGCCTGCTCTCGGTTGCCACGGGACTCCGGCTCTCGAACGGTGGTGCGGGGGGATCAGTTGGTGCGGGTGTCGGGGTCGACGGGCCGCTCGGGGTCGAAGGTGTCGAACGTCTCGAAGCCGGACGCCTCGGGCGCGGCCTCGTCGGCCCCGTCCTCGTCGTCGTACTCGAACTCCTCCTCGTCGGCGGTGACCGTGCGCATGATCGCCTGCTTCAGGACGGTCATCTCCACCCCGGGGGAGATCTCGATCACGGCGGTGCGCTCCCCCACCTCGCGGACCGTGGCCAGCACGCCCGCGGTGGTCATCACGCGGGTGCCCGGGCCGAGGGCCCGGACCATCTCCTGCTGCGCCTTCTGCTTGCGCTGCGCGGGACGGATCAGGAGCAGCCAGAACGCCAGGCCCATGACGGCGAACATGAGCAGGGTCGACAGCATCGAGTTGTCAGCAGGCATCGGGACACAAACCTCTTCGGTGGACGAACGCGAGGCACACCGTACGGCACCCCACCAAGGGGCAACCTTACCGCCTCAGTCGTCGCTGTCGCTGAAGAGGTCCGCGCGTGCCGCGGGCACGCTGAGGCCCAGGTGCCGGTACGCCCGGGGCGTGGCGACCCGACCGCGGGGCGTCCGCATCAGGAAGCCCTGCCGGATGAGGTACGGCTCGGCGACCTCCTCGACGGTCTCGGTCTCCTCCCCCACGCTCATCGCCAGCGTCGACAGCCCGACCGGGCCGCCGCCGAAGCGGGAGCAGACGGCCTCGAGGACGGCGCGGTCGAGGCGGTCCAGGCCCAGTTCGTCGACCTCGTACAGCTCGAGGGCGGCGGCAGCCACCTGCGGGGTGATCCGTCCGGACGCCTTCACCAGCGCGTAGTCGCGCACGCGGCGCAGCAGGCGGTTGGCGATGCGGGGCGTGCCTCGGCTGCGGCCGGCGATGACCTCGGCCGAGGCGGTGTCGATCCGGACGCCGAGCAGGGCCGCGCTGCGGCTGACGATGCCGACGAGGTCGGCGGCGTCGTAGTAGTCCAGCTGGCCGGTGAAGCCGAACCGGTCGCGCAGCGGGCCGGGCAGCAGCCCGGCGCGTGTGGTGGCGCCGACGAGGGTGAACCGCGGGATCTCCAGCGGGATCTCGGTGGCTCCGGGGCCCTTGCCGACGATGACGTCGACGCGGAAGTCCTCCATGGCCAGGTAGAGCATCTCTTCGGCCGGGCGGCTCATGCGGTGGATCTCGTCGAGGAAGAAGACCTCCCCCTCGGCGAGCCCGGACAGGATCGCGGCGAGGTCGCCGGCGTGCTGGATGGCCGGGCCCGAGCTGATCCGCAGCGGCGTGCCCAGCTCGTTGGCGATGATCATGGCCAGCGTCGTCTTGCCCAGCCCGGGCGGGCCGGACAACAGGACGTGGTCGGGCACCGCGCCGCGGTGCTGTGCGGCGGCCAGCACGAGGCCGAGCTGCTCGCTCACGCGGGGCTGGCCCCGGAACTCGGCCAGCGACGGCGGGCGCAGGGCACCCTCGGCAGCCTGGTCGTCGACGTGGGCGTTCGGGTCGAGCGGGTCGTCGGAGAGCTTCGCCATCACTTCGCCAGACTCCGCAGGGCGGCGCGCATGAGATCGCCGATCCCGATGGTCTCGTCGGCCTCGCGCAGGTGGGCCACGCGGTCGACCGCGGCCGCGGCGTCCTTGCTGCCCCAGCCGAGGGACTCCAGGCCGGAGGCCACCTGCTCGCGCCAGTCGCCGGGTTGCGGCAGCGAGGGGCGGGAGCCACCGAGGTTGGGGATGGCGCCGAGCGCGTTCACCTTGTCCTTCAGCTCGATGACCATCTTCTGCGCGCCCTTGGGGCCGATGCCGGGCACCCGGGTCAGCGCGGCGATGTTGCCCTGGCTGATTGCGGCGCGCAGGTCGTCGGGCGGCAGCACCGACACGACCGCCTGCGCGATCTTGGGGCCGATGCCGGAGGCCGACTGCACGAGCTCGAACGCGTCGCGCTCGTCCGCGTCGGAGAACCCGTACAGGGTCAGCGAGTCCTCCCGCACCACCAGCGAGGTGTGCAGCGTCGCGGACTCCCCCACCCGCACCGCGGCGACGGTGGCCGGGGTGCACAGCGCGCGCACCCCGAAGCCGCTCAGGTCGAGCACCACCCACGTGCCGCCGACGGCGGTCACCGTGCCGGTGAGTCGGTCGATCATGCCAGTCTCCTCTGCGCGGCGCGGGCGCGGGCCAGGGCCCGCCCCATCGCCAGGTCGCGGCGCACCTGCGCCTCGTTGATGCGCGCGATGGCCGGCGCCCGCCACAGGTGGCAGATCGCCAGGGCCACCGCGTCGGCCGCGTCGGCGGGCCGGGGCGGGGCGTCCAGCTTCAGGATGCGCATGACCATCTGGCCGACCTGCGCCTTGTCGGCGCGGCCGTTGCCCGTGATGGAGGCCTTCACCTCGCTCGGCGTGTGCTGGGCCACGCTCAGGCCCGCCCGCGTGCCGACGAGCAGCACCACACCCGAGGCCTGCGCGGTGCCGATGATCGTGCTCACGTCGCGGCGCGCGAAGACGCGCTCCACCGCGATCGCGTCGGGCCGGTACTCGGCCAGGTACTGCACGAGGCTGCGCTCGAGGCCGGCCAGGCGCTGCCCCGTCTCCATCTCGGCCGGGGTGCGCACGACATCGGCCAGGAGCAGGGACGGCGTGCGCCCGAGGTCGCCCTCGATGATCCCCACCCCACACCGGGTGAGGCCGGGGTCGATCCCGAGCACGCGCATGCCACTCCTGAGCCTGGAAGTCCGAACGTCTGTTCGGATCCTAGCCTCAGGCGTCGAGCGACTCGAGGATTTCGTCCGGCACGTCCTCATTGCTGTACACGGCCTCGACGTCGTCGACGTCCTCGATCGCGTCCAGCAGCTTGAACAGCTTCTCGGCCGCCTCCTTGGAGTCGACCGCCTGCTCGAACTGCGGGCGGAACTCGAGGTCGGCCGACTCATAGTCGAGCCCGGCGTCCTGGACCGCCTTGCGGACCGCGACCAGGTTGGTCGGGTCGCACACGATCTTGAAGACGTCGCCCTCGTCGACGATGTCCTCGGGCTCGGCGTCGAGGGTGGCCTCGAGCAGGTCGTCCTCGGTGACGACCCTGTCGGCCGCCTTCTTGTCGGCGGCCGGCTGGGTCTTCTTGACCTCGACGACGCCCTTGCGGTCGAAGACGCGCGCGACCGAGCCCATGTCGGCGACCGTGCCGCCGTTGCGGGTGATCGCGACCTTGACGTCGGACGCCGAGCGGTTGCGGTTGTCGGTCAGCACCTGGATCAGGATCGCCACGCCCGCGGCGCCGTACGCCTCGTAGGTGATCTCGTCGTAGGCGACGGCGTCGGCGCCCTCGCCCGAACCCCGCTTGACCGCGCGGTCGATGTTGTCGTTGGGGACCGAGTTCTTCTTCGCCTTCTGGATGGCGTCGTACAGGGTCGGGTTCCCGCCGGGGTCCCCACCGCCCATGCGCGCGGCGACCTCGATCTTCTTGATCAGGTTCGCGAACAGCTTGCCGCGCTTGGCGTCCAGTGCCGCCTTCTTGTGCTTCGTGGTGGCCCACTTGGAATGCCCTGCCATGGGTCTCCTTCGCCTCGTTCGTCCTCAGGTCCGTCGTCCATCCTATCGTGACCGGGCCGCTACCCTTCCGCACGTGAGCGAGCGCCTGTGGACCCCGAGCTTCGTCGGGCTGTCGTTCGCCGGGTTCTTCAACTCGATGATCTTCTACCTGCTCGTCCCGGCGATGGCCGGCCACGCGGTCGACTCCTTCGGCGCCACCCCGGTTGAGGCCGGGGCGCTGGCGTCCATCTTCTTCGTGGGCGCGCTGCTGGCGCGCCTGTTCGGCGGCTGGCTCACCGACCGGTTCGGCCCGCGCCACGTCGCCCTCGCCGCGTCAGCGTTCTACGTGGTCACGACCGCCGGATACCTCGTGGCGCCGGGGCTGTGGGTGATGATGGGCGTCCGCCTGCTCAACGGCATCGGCTTCGGCCTGCTGGGCTCGGCCCTCGTCGGCGGCGTGATGATGACCCTGCCCGCCGGACGCCGCGCCGAGGGGGCCGGCTGGTTCTCGGCCGGCATCTCGATCGCCATCGGCTTCGGACCCTGGCTCGCGCTGACGCTGCTCGGCGTCGCCGGGATGCGGTGGGTCTTCGTCGCGGCCCTGGTGGCCGCGGTGCTGACGCTGGTGTTGCTGGTGGTCTTCCGCCGCGGCCTGCCGGGGCGGCCGGACGGGACCCTGGCCCTGCCGCCGTTCTCGCTGCGCACGCTGCTGGACTCCCGCGCCATGGGCATGGGCGTGGTGATCGGCCTGAGCGGGTTCGCCTACTCCTCCATCCTCGCCTTCCTCGACCCGGCCACCCGGGACACGCCCCTGGCCCCGGCCGCGGCGTGGTTCTTCCTCACCTACGCGCTCGTCGTGCTCGTCGCCCGGCCCGCCGCCGGACGGGCACAGGACCTCCTCGGCGAGGGCCGCGTGATCGCCCCCGCCCTGCTCGGCTTCGCGGTCGCGATGGGCGTGGTGGCCAGCGCGCAGGCGGGCTGGTGGCTGCTCGCCGGCGCCGCTGCGCTCGGCCTCACCTGGGGCACCATGACAACCGGGGGGCAGGCGGCCATCGTGAGCCGGGTGCCGCGCGACCGCACGGGCGCCGCCGTCGCCACGCACTTCTTCATGCTCGACGCAGGCACGGGCGTGGGCCCGATCCTGTTCGGGTTCTTGGTGCCGACGATCGGCTACCGCGGCGTCTTCTGGGTGGGGGCGGGCCTGGCGCTGCTCGCGCTCCCGGTCTACCTGCGCGACCTGTCCACACACCGCAGGCGGGGCGGCTCGGCACGCCACGGTTAGAGTGACCGCGTGGCAGTGCACATCCTCTCCTCGCACACGCACCCGCGGCTGGCCTCCCCGGTCGACCACCAGTGCTACGCCGGCCGGCACGGGTACGGGTACCTGTTCGACGTCACCCCGTACCCGGTGGCGAGCCCCTACGACCAGAAGCTGCACGCCATCCTGCGCGCGCTCGACGGCATGCCCGACGATGACGTCCTCGTCTGGATCGACGACGACGCGTACTTCATGCAGCTCGACCGGCCGCTGGACGAGTGGTTCCCCGCCGGCGTCCTGGCCGGGCGGCGTTGGACACCCCGTTCGAGGACGTCCGCGCGTGGTGGGACGAGTCCGTGCACGGGAACGTCTGCATCGAGCACGGCGACCAGGAGCGCATCCTGTACCAGATCGACCGGCTCGGGCTCGTCGACCGGGTGACCTACCACCCCGCCGAGGCCTTCAACGCCCGCATTCACCAGTTCGCCGACCGCCCAGACGAGCACTTCGTCTGCCACGCCGCCTCGCACCCCCACAAGCCGGACTTCCTCGCCGAGGTCCGGGGCCGGTTCGACCTCGACCCCTACCCCCTCCCGCCCGGGGCGGCATCCGGCGCCAACACCGCTGGCCTGTTCGCGAGCACCGACGGGCTGCTCGGTCCGCGAGAGGAACCCCGACCCGACCCAGACCCCGAGCCGGAGCCCGAGCCGCGTCGGCTCTCGCCCCTGCGGCGCGTGCGCGGCTGGCTGGGCTCGCTGCTCGCCGTCGCCCTGGTCACCACGGGGCTGCTGGTCCCGGCCACCCCGGCCGCCGCGAGCGGCCCCCTCCCCGGGCACCAGCACCGCACCGGCGGTGTACCCCAGCCCGGCGTCCACGATCACGCCCCAGATGGAGGCGGTCTACGCGCGGATGCGCACCCTGACCCTGGCCCGCACGGGGTCCAGCACGTCGATGATCCTGGCCGGGCCGAACGGCACGTTCCACAAGACGTTCGGCAGGCTGGCGATGGTCTGGACGCCGGCCCGCGGCGCCACGCTGGCCCACTGGGTGCCCCGAGGGACCACGCCGACCCTCCTGCCGGCCTTCCGTGACGTGCCCCCGGGCACGGGCTTCGAGGGCGAGATCGAGTGGATGCGCGCGATGAGGATCAGCGAGGGCTGGTCCGACAACACCTACCGCCCGGTGCAACCAGTCCAGCGCAACGCGATGGCGGCCTTCCTGTACCGCGCCGCGGGATCGCCGGCGTTCACCGCCCCGACCCGGGCCTCCTTCACCGACGTCCCGGTCGGCGCGCCCTTCTTCCGCGAGATCGAGTGGATGAAGGCGGCCGGCATCACCACCGGGTACCGGGACAACACCTTCCGGCCGTACGACCCGATCAACCGCGACGCCATGGCCGCCTTCCTGTACCGCGCGTCCGGATCGCCGGCGTTCACCCCGCCGACGCGGGCCCGGTTCAGCGACGTGCCGGTCGGCACGGCGTTCCGCACCGAGATCGAGTGGCTCGCCTCGACGGGCACCACGACGGGCTACGCCGACGGGACCTACCGGCCGCTGAGCCCGGTCAACCGCGACGCGATGGCCGCGTTCCTGTACCGGCGGGCCGGCTGAGTCAGCCCTCGCGGGCCACGCGCAGGGCGTCGGTGAGCGTGAAGTTGCCCACGTAGAGCGCCGTGCCGATGATCGCGCCGGTCACGCCCAGGGGCACGAGCTCGCGCAGGGCGCGCAGGTCGTCGAGCTGGGCGATGCCGCCGGAGGCGATGACCTCGGCGTCGGTGCGCGCGGCCACGTCCCTGAGCAGTTGGAGGTTGGGGCCGGTCAGCATGCCGTCGGACTTCACGTCGGTCACGACGAACGTGCGGCACCCCGCCGCCGAGAGCCGGTCGACGGCCTCGCGCCAGTCGCCGCCCTCACGCACCCACCCGCGGGCGGCGAGCTGGGTGCCCTTGACGTCGATGGCGATGCCGATGCGCTCGCCGTGCTCGGCGATGGCCTTCTCGCACCAGTCGGGGTTCTCCAGGGCGGCGGTGCCCAGGTTCACCCGCGCGCAGCCGGTCGCGAGCGCGCGCTCGAGCGCGGCGTCGTCGCGCAGGCCGCCGGACAGCTCGACCTTCAGGTCCATCGCCTCGGTGATCTCGGCGATGACGTCGGCGTTCGAACCGCGCCCGAAGGCGGCGTCCAGGTCGACCAGGTGCAGCCACTCGGCGCCGGCCTCCTGCCAGCGGCGGGCCGCGGCGAGCGGGTCGCCGAATACCTTCTCGGAGCCGGCGATGCCCTGGGACAGCTGGACGGCCTGGCCGCCCTGCACGTCGACGGCGGGAAGGAGGGAGAGCGCGTCAGTCACGCAGGCGAGGGTACCGGCTCCGCGCACGCGGCCACCCAGTTGCGCAGCAGGCGGGCACCGGCGTCACCGGACTTCTCGGGGTGGAACTGCGTGGACGCCAGCGCCCCGGCCTCGACCGCGGCGACGAAGCGGTCGCCCTCGTGCTCGGCCCAGGTCACGGCGACACCCTCCGCCTCGGGCAGCGCCCGGGCCGCGTACGAGTGCACGAAGTAGAACCGCTCGTCCTCGACGCCGGCGAACAGCGCCGACCCGGCCGGGACATCAACCGTGTTCCAGCCCATGTGGGGCAGGCGGCGGGCGGCCAGCCCCTCCACCACGCCGGGCAGGACGCCGACGCCGGCGGTCTCCACCCCGTGCTCCGAGCCCAGCCCGAACATCACCTGGTGGCCGACGCAGATGCCGAGCACGCGGCGTCCGGACGCCAAC
Organism: Propioniciclava sp. MC1683; assembly: GCF_014164675.1. Lineage (NCBI taxonomy): Bacteria > Bacillati > Actinomycetota > Actinomycetes > Propionibacteriales > Propionibacteriaceae > Propioniciclava > Propioniciclava sp. MC1683. Next base: position 82,183 of record NZ_JACJFX010000005.1, read on the forward strand.
CGCTCGCGGATGATCCGGGGCCCGTCGACCGCCTCGAGGCCCGCCATGCACGCCGCGAAGGCGCCCACGCCGGGGACGACGAGCCCGTCGGCGGCCAGGGCCGCGGCGGGGTCGGCGGTGAGGACCACCTCGGCGCCCGTCACCGCGAGGGCGCGCGTGACCGAGTGCAGGTTGCCCGAGCCGTAGTCGAGCACCGCGACCAGGGTCACAGGGCGCCCTTGGTCGAGGGGATGACGCCCTCGATGCGTGCGTCGGGCTCGACGGCCGTGCGCAGCGCACGGGCCAGCGCCTTGAACTGGGCCTCGACGATGTGGTGCGGGTCGCGCCCGCGGACCAGGTCGAGGTGCACGCACAGCCCCGCGTTCAGGGCGAGGGACTCGACCACGTGGTACGTCATCGACCCCTGGTACGGCACACCGGAGCCGCCGATGCGCGCGTACACCTGCGCGTCGGGCTCGCCGGTGCACACCACGTACGGGCGGCCGGCCACGTCGACCACGCAGCGGGCGAGGGCCTCGTCCAGCGGCACCAGGGCATCGCCGAAGCGCTTGATGCCCTTCTTGTCACCGAGCGCCTCGCGCAGGGCCTGGCCCAGCACGATCGCGGTGTCCTCGACCACGTGGTGGCCGTCGATGTGCACGTCGCCGGTGGCCTCGACGGTGATGTCGATCAGGGAGTGCTTCGCCAGCGCGGTCAGCATGTGGTCGTAGAACCCGACCCCGGTGCTGACGTTCGCCACACCGGTGCCGTCGAGGTTCACCTCGACGACGATCTGGCTCTCGCTGGTCGACCGCTCCGCGCGTGCCGTGCGTGCCATCACTCCCCCATCCTCGGCGCGTCCACGCGCGCCAACGCGGCGTAGAACGCCTCCATCTCTTCGGGCGTCCCCGCGCTGACGCGCAGGTACCCGGCCGGGCCAGTCTCCCGGACGAGGACGCCCTGGTCCAACAGTTGCTGCCACGCGAGGTGGCGGTCGGCCCACCGGCCGACGAGCGCGAAGTTCGCGTCCGAGTCGACGACCACGAAGCCCATCGCCGGCGCGCGGCGCAGCAGCTCGTCACGGGCCGCCCGCAGGTCGTCGACGCGGGCGAGCATCTCGTCGGCGTGGCGCAGGGCGACCGAGGCCACCGCCTGCGTCTGCGCCGACAGGTGGTAGGGCAGGCGGACGATGCGGCAGGCGTCCACGATCGCGGGGGCCGCGGCCAGGTAGCCCAGCCGGCCGCCCGCGAAGGCGAAGGCCTTGCTCATCGTGCGGCTCACCACGAGGTTGCCGTGCTCGCCCAGCAGGGTGAGGGCGGTCCGGCCCGGCTCGCGGGCGAACTCCTGGTAGGCCTCGTCGACCACCACGATCGCGTCGGTGCCGGCCAGCACCTCGGCCACCACCTCGAGCGGGGTCGTGGTGCCGGTCGGGTTGTTGGGCGTGGTGATGAGCACGACCGAGGGCTGGTGCTGGGCGATCGCGTCGAGCACCAGCCCGGCGTCGAGGCCGAAGTCGTCGCGGCGCGCCACCGTCACGTAGTCGGTGTGCGTGTTGCGGGCGTACTCGGGGTACATCGAGTAGGTGGGCGTGAAGCTCAGCACACGGCGTCCGGGCCCGCCGAAGGCGCCCAGCACGTGCGTCATCACCTCGTTCGAGCCGTTGGCGGCCCACACGTTCCCGATCTCGAGCCCGTGGCCGAGGTAGGCAGCCAGCAGCCCACGCAGCTCGGACGCCTCGCGGTCGGGGTAGCGGTGGTAGGCCGCCACCCGGATCGCCTCGGCCATCTCGGCCAGGGTGGCCTCCGACGGTGGGTACGGGTTCTCGTTGACGTTCAGGCACACCGGCACGTCGAGCTGGGGGGCGCCGTAGGGCTCCTCCCCCACCAGCTCGGGGCGCAGCGGCAGGTCGTCCAGCGACGGGTTCGGCCTCACCAGCGGTCCCCCTGCTCGGCGGCGGTGCGCACCGTGATGGCCGCGGCGTGGCCGGGGAGGCGCTCCTCGCGGGCGAACCGCTCGACGGTCGGGCCGACCTCGCGCAGCGCTCCCTCGGTGTAGTGGATCAGGTGCACGGTCTTGCAGAAGCTGCGCACCGTGAGCCCGGACTGGTACCGGGCGGCGCCGGCCGTGGGCAGCACGTGGGTGGAGCCGGCCGAGTAGTCGCCCAGCGGCACCGGGGACCACGGGCCGATGAAGATCGCGCCCGCGTTCTGCACCCGGTGGGCCAGGGCGTAGGCGTCGCGGGTGTGCACCTCGAGGTGCTCGGCGCCGTAGGCGTCGACGACGGCCAGGCCCTGCTCCATGTCGTCGACCAGCACGATCGCCGACTGCGGGCCGGTGAGGGCGGTCTCGATGCGGTCGACGTTGTCGAGCGCGGCCACCTGCCCGGCCAGCAGGCCGTTCACGGACGCCGCGAGCTCGGGCGAATCGGTCACCAGCACCGAGCCGGCCATCGGGTCGTGCTCGGCCTGGCTGATCAGGTCGGCGGCGACGTACGCGGCGTCGGCGGAGTCGTCGGCGAGCACGGCGATCTCGGTGGGGCCGGCCTCGGAGTCGATGCCCACCACGCCGCGCAGGTACCGCTTGGCGGCCACGACCCAGATGTTGCCGGGCCCGGTGACCAGGTCGACCGGCGCGCACAGGCCCTCGACGCCGTGGGCGAACATCGCGATCGCCTGAGCGCCGCCGACGGCGTAGACCTCGTCGACGCCCAGCAGGTGGCACAGGCCCAGGATGGACGGGTGCGGCAGCCCGCCGAACTCTGCGCTCGGCGGGGTGGCCACCGCGAGGGAGCCGACGCCGGCGACCTGCGCGGGCACGACGTTCATCAGCACGCTGCTGGCCAGCGGCGCGAGGCCGCCGGGCACATAGAGACCGACGCGCGCCACCGGGACGGTCTTGGTCTCGACCACGGCGCCGGGTGCGACCTCGGCGCGGACCAGGTCCGGCGTCCCCTCGGTCTCGGCGACCTCGCGGCGCCGGCGGATGGACTCGGTGAAGGCCGCGCGCACCTCGGGGTCGAGCTCGTCGGCGCAGCGCGCCAGCGCCTCGGCCGGTACACGCAGGTGCTCGGGCACGACCTTGTCGAACCGCTCGGCGAACTCGCGCAGGGCCGCCTCTCCGCGCTCGGCGACCGCGTCGCAGATCCCCTTCACCGCCCCGAGGGCATGGTCGATGTCGAACGCGCCGCGGGGCACCACGGCGCGGTAGTCGGGGGTCAGTCCTCGGACATCGATCAGGCGGAGTTCCACGGGGCTGATTCTATGGGCCCCATGTTCATCGGGATCGGGACGGTCACCAACGTGGTCACCGTGGCCCTCGGCGCGGTCATCGGGCGCCTCCTGGGCGACCGCATCCCCGAGCGCACCAGCGGCACCATCACCGACGTGCTGGGCCTGATCACGCTGGTCCTCGGCGTCGGCTCGGCCCTGACGATGTCATCCCAGAACCTCGCCGACGCCGTCGGCGCCGGGGCGCCCATGCTCATCGTGCTCGGCTCGCTCCTGTTCGGCGCGATCGTCGGCTCGGCCCTGCGCATCGAGCAGCGCCTGGAGTGGGGCGCGGCGTGGCTGCGCCAGCGCTTCTCGGGCACCGGCGACGCGGGCACGTTCGTCGACGCCATCGTCACCCCGACGCTGCTGTTCTGCATCGGCCCGCTCACCATCCTCGGCTCGCTGTCGGACGGCCTGGGCCGCGGCGCCGACCAGCTCCTGGTGAAGGCCGTGCTGGACGGCTTCGCCGCCATCGCGTTCGCGAGCACCCTCGGCTGGGGCGTGCTGTTCTCGGCCATCGCCGTCGGTCTGGTGCAGGGCAGCCTCACGCTGGCCGCCTTCCTGCTCGGCGACCTGTTCTCGATGGCCCAGATCGACGCCCTCACCGCGACCGGTGGGGTCATGCTCATGGCGCTGGGCGTGCGCCTGCTCAAGCTCAAGAACATCCCGGTCGGCGACCTGCTGCCGGCGCTGGTCTTCGCGCCCGTGCTGGTCGCCCTCGTCGCGGGCCTGCGTTGATGGCCCGGCGCAAGCAGGCCGCGGGCGGCACCCCGGCGACGGCCGCGCTGGCCGCGGCCGGCATCGCCTTCACCCCAGTCGAGTACATCCACCACGACGACAGCACCGACTTCGGCGCCGAGGCGGCGCGGGAGACGGGCCTCGACCCGGCGGTGATCTTCAAGACCCTCGTCGTCACCACCGGCCCCCGGCAGCTCGCGGTGGGCATCGTCCCGGTCGCCGGACGCCTCGACCTCAAGGCCATCGCCACCGCCCTCGGCGCGAAGAAGGCCGAGCTGGCCGACCCGAAGGTGGCCGAACGCTCGTCGGGCTACGTCGTGGGCGGGCTCTCCCCCATCGGACAGCGGACGCCCCTGCCCACGGTCATCGACGCGTCGGCCGAGGCGTTGGACGTGATGTACGTCTCGGGCGGCAAGCGCGGCCTGCAGCTGGGGATCGCGCCCGCCGACCTGGCCGCAGCCACGCACGCGACCTTCGCACCGATCGGCCGCTGACCGACGCGGTTCAGGGCCGACGGTCGAGCACCGCGGCCAGCGCGAGCTGCGCCTCGGCGAACGCCGCCCGGCGCCGGTCGGACTGCGCGTCGCGCAGCACCCGCCACGCGCCGGTGTCGGGGTCCGCGCCGCTGCGCCGCGCGACCTGCACGATGAGGTCGCTCGCGACCGCGGTGTCCTGCAGCTCCCCGAGGGACTCGGTGACCGCCTCCCACGCGGTGACCTCGTCGGACAGCCCGGGGACGGACGCCTCCATGGCCTCACACGCGTAGCGCACCGCCTTGGCGGCCTTGCGCACCTCGTGCCAGCGTTCGAGCTCCTCGGGGGCCTCGCTGGCCTCCTCCCGGAGGCGGGACACCTCGGCGACGGCCCGGGCCAGCAGGGGCGGCAGGACCTCGCCAGCCGGCCGGTCGGCGCGGCCGCGCAGGGGCGGGTCGGTGAGCAGGGAGACGAGGGCCGCCCGCAGCGCGGCGGCGCGCTCGCCGTCCAGCTCGGTGACGAGGGCCGCGTGGGCCCGGTCGTGCTCGGCGCGCAGGTGGTCGAGCAGCCCGTGGCGCACCTCGGGCGCCACGTCGGTGCCCAGCTCGGCCAGCAGGTCGCCGAACTCCTCCCGCAGCACCTCGGCGTCGCGGGGTTCGCCCAGGACGGCGCCCAGCCAGCGCAGCTCGGCCCGGAGCGGTCGCGTGCGGTCGGTGTCGAACAGGCGGGCGAAGGTCTTCAGCAGGCTGCGCAGCCGGCGGGTCGCGACGCGCGCCTTGTGCACGTGGTCGGGCTCGTCGGTGCGGACGCCGGCCTCCAGGGCCTGCAGCACCCCGACCTGGCGCGCGGCCCAGGCCAGCAGGACGTCGGCGGCCGGGGCTTGGGGCGAGGCGGGCGGGGTGAAGCGGGGCACCGCGGCCAGCGCCCTGGCGACCTTGGAGGTGTGCGGGGCCACGGTGGCGCCAGCGGCGACGAGGTGCTCCGACAGCCCGTCCAGCAGCGCGGCGGGCACCCCGGGCACCAGCTCGACCTCGACCTCGGCCCAGGCATCCTCCCCCGCCCGCGTGGTGGCCCGCACCGCATCCTGGGCCAGGGTGGCGACGGGGACGCCGTCGGTGCCGAGGAAGGTCTCCACGCGGGTGGTGCGGAGGCGGGCCACGGGGATGACGGCCGCCAGACCGGTCACCTCGCGGACCTCCTGGCGCAGCGCCCCGGGAACATCGGCCGACAGGGCGGCGGTGACCTCGACCCGTCCCTCGCCCGTGGCGGGCCGCTTCAGGTGCCAGCCGTCGTCGTGCCCGCCGGTGCGGCGGCGCAGGGACCAGCCGGCGTCGGCGAGGTCGCAGGCCAGGGTGTCGTGGTAGGTGGCATCCAGCTCGTGGACCGCGGTGGCCAGCACCTCGACGAGCCCCGTGAAGTCGGGGGCGAACCCGGCCGGTGCGGTGAACTTCCGCTCGACCTCGAGGGCCCGCTCAGGCATCGCGGGGCGCCTTGGCGACCTCGGGGCCCAGGGACGCGGCGAACAGCGGGACGGCGACGGCGGCGAACACCCAGACGGCCAGGGCGGACGGCGCGGACAGCAGCAGCGCGACCTCGACCTTGTCGCCGGCCTGGGCGGCGGCCAGGCGCTCGGGGAACGGGCCGGGGCCGAACACCTCGCCCAGCCACCAGCAGGTCAGCCCGCCGACGACGGCCAGGGCGGCCGTGATCACCGCGACCGGCCACCCGATCACCCGCAGCCGCACCCACGCGGCGATGCCGAGGGCGAGGCCGCCGGCCATGGCGAGGATCGAGTACCAGAACGAGGCGGAGAACATCTCGGCGCGGCCGCTGTCGGAGATCTCGGCGTGGCCGTCGGCCTGGACCGTCCACTCCGGCAGCACCGCGAGGTTCGCCCACAGCAGCGCGGCCACCGCCCCGACCAGGACGGCCAGGACGGTCAGCACCAGCGTGCGGCTCACCGCGCTGCGGAACCCCATGGCAGTGATGCTAGGCGCTGACACAGGACGGCCCCAACAGCGCCTTGAGGTCGGCCACGAGCGAGTTGGTGTTCTGCACGCGCAGGCGGTCGTCCAGGCGCCACACCGTCGCGCGCTGCGGGCTCACCAGCCGGACGCGCACCTCCTGGGTGCCCGGGTGCTGGCGCAGCGTGAACTTGAGCTGCTCGACGACCTCGGGGGTGCACCGCGCGGTGGGCAGGGAGATCGTCACCGGCCCGGACGGCCCGGCGCTCACGTCGGGGAAGCTGACGTCGGAGGCGGTGAGCTCGACCGAGTCGTCGCGGTCGCGCAGGCGCCCCTTGATCCGGACGACCACGTCGGTGCCCAGCGACATCGCCACGGGGGCGTAGGCCTTGTTGAACACCAGCACCTCGATCGAGGCGTCCAGGTCCTCCACGCTCAGGATCGCCCAGACCTTGCCGTCCTTGGTCTGCTTGCGCTGGATGCCGGTGATCATGCCGCAGATCGTGACCACGCCGTCCCGGGGGCCGTCGTCGGCGGTCAACTGCTGGATGCCGAGGTCGCGGTTGGCCGCGAGGACGTGCTCGAGGCCCTGCAGCGGGTGGTCGGAGACGTAGAGGCCGAGCATCTCGCGCTCGAACGCCAGCCGCGTCATCTTCTCCCACTCGGCCAGGTTGGGCACGGGGGTGGAGTGGAGCAGGCCGCCGCCCTCGGCGTCCGCGTCGTCGCCCCCGAAGAAGTCGCCGAACAGGTCGTCCTGGCCGAGCGCCTGGTTGCGCTTGAGGCTGACCACCTGGTCGACCTTCTCCTCGAAGACCTCCATCAGCCCGCGCCGGGTGTGGCCGAGCGAGTCGAACGCCCCGGCCTTGATCAGCGACTCGATGACGCGCTTGTTGCACACCACGGCCGGCACCTGGTCGAGGAAGTCGTTGAAGTCGCGGGCCGGCCCCTTCTCGGTGCGGGCCTCGATGATGCCCTGCACCACGTTGTGGCCGACGTTGCGGATCGCGCCCAGCCCGTAGCGGATGTCGGAGCCCACCGGGGTGAACATCTCCTCCGACTCGTTGACGTCGGGCGGCAACACCTTGATGCCCATCCGGCGGCACTCGCCGAGGTAGATCGCGGTCTTGTCCTTGTCGCCCTTCACCGACTCCAGCAGCGCAGCCATGTACTCGGCCGGGTAGTGGGCCTTGAGGTAGGCGGTCCAGTAGGAGATCACGCCGTACGCGGCGGTGTGGGCCTTGTTGAACGCGTAGTCGGAGAACGGGACGAGGATGTCCCACAGCGCCTTGATCGCGGCGTCGGAGTACCCGTTGGCCCGCATGCCGTCGCTGAACGGCACGAACTCGGCGTCGAGGACCTCCTTCTTCTTCTTGCCCATCGCGCGGCGCAGCAGGTCGGCCTTGCCGAGGCTGTACCCGGCCACCTTCTGCGCGATCTGTTGCACCTGCTCCTGGTAGACGATCAGGCCGTGGGTCGTGTCGAGGATGTCGGCCAGCGGCTCGGCCAGTTCGGGGTGGATGGGCTCGATGGCCTGCCGGCCGTTCTTGCGCAGCGCGTAGTTGGTGTGCGAGTCGGCGCCCATCGGGCCCGGCCGGTAGAGCGCGAGCGCCGCGGAGATGTCCTCGAAGTTGTCGGGCTGCATCAGCCGCAGCAGCGAGCGCATGCCGCCACCGTCGAGCTGGAAGATGCCCAGGGTCTCGCCCGAGGCCAGCAGCTCGTAGGCCGCCTTGTCGGTCATGTCGCGGGCCAGCGCGTCGAGGTCGAGGTCGACGCCGGTGTTGATCTTCACGTTGCGCACGGCGTCGTCGAGGATCGTGAGGTTGCGCAGGCCCAGGAAGTCCATCTTGACCAGGCCCAGGCTCTCGCAGCTGGGGTAGTCGAACTGGGTGATGATCTGGCCGTCCTGCTCCCGCTTCATGATCGGGATGACGTCCAGCAGGGGCTTGCTCGACATGATCACGCCGGCGGCGTGGACGCCCCACTGGCGCTTGAGGCCCTCGATGCCGCGGGCGGTGTCGACGACCTCCTTCACCTCGGGGTCGGTGTTGTACAGCTCGCGGAACTCCGCACCCTCGCCGTAGCGGCCGTGCTCGGGGTTGAAGACCTCGGCGATCGGCACGTCCTTGCCCATGACGGGCGGCGTGTACGCCTTGGTGATCTTCTCGCCCAGGGCGAAGGGCTTGCCGAGCACGCGGCCGGCGTCCTTGATCGCCTGCTTCGCCTTGATCGTGCCGTAGGTGACGATCTGGCAGACCCGGTCGTCGCCGTACTTCTCGGTGACGTACCGGATCACCTCGCCGCGACGACGCTCGTCGAAGTCGACGTCGAAGTCGGGCATCGAGGGGCGCTCGGGGTTCAGGAACCGCTCGAAGATCAGGCCGTGGGGCACGGGGTCGAGGTCGGTGATCCGCATCGCGAAGGCGCACATCGAGCCGGCGCCCGAGCCACGGCCCGGACCCACCCGGATGCCGTTGGCCTTGGCCCAGTTGATGAAGTCGGCCACGACGAGGAAGTACCCGGCGTAACCCTTGCCGATGATGACCTGCTCCTCGAACTCCGCCTGCTTGATGGCGTAGTCGGGGACGCCGTCGGGGAAGCGCTCCTCGAGCCCGCGGCGGACCTCCTTGTGGAACCAGGACTCCTCCGACTCCCCCACCGGGACGGGGAACTGGGGCATGTAGGTGCCCATCCCCTCGTCGAAGGTGACGGTGCACCGCTCGGCGATCGCCAGCGTGTTGTCGCACGCCTCGGGCAGGTTGCTGAACAGCTGCCGCATCTCGGTCGGGCTCTTGAGGTAGTAGCCCGTCCCGTCGAACTTGAAGCGGCCCGGGGTGTCCTTGTTCGCGCCGGCGCTCACGCACAGCAGTGTGTCGTGGTCGTCGGCGTCGGTCGCGTGCACGTAGTGCAGGTCGTTGCTGGCCACCAGCGGCAGGGCCAGCTCCTTGGCCAGGCGCAGCAGGTCGGCGCGCACGCGGGTCTCGATGTCGAGCCCGTGGTCCATGAGCTCGACGTAGAAGTTGCCGGCCCCGAAGATGTCGCGGAACTCGGCGGCCGAGGCCACGGCCTGCTCGTACTGCCCCAGGCGCAGGTAGGTCTGGACCTCGCCCGAGGGGCACCCGGTCGTGGCGATCAGGCCCTTGCCGTAGCGGTTCAGCAGCTCCCGGTCGGCGCGCGGCTTGTAGAAGAACCCCTCCAGGCTCGACAGCGAGCTCAGCCGGAACAGGTTGTGCATGCCCTCGTTGTCGGAGGCCCACATCGTCATGTGGGTGTAGGCGCCCTTGGACGCCACGTCGTCGCCCGTGCCGTCGCCGAACTGAACCCGCTTGCGCTCGGAGCGGTGGGTCTTCGGGGTGAGGTACGCCTCGAGGCCGATGATCGGCTTGACGGGGCTGCCCTTCGCCGTCTTGTACCACTCGTAGGCGCCGAACACGTTGCCGTGGTCGGTGACCGCCAACGCGGTCATGCCCATCTGTTCGGCACCCTTCGCGAGCGCCTTCAGGCGCGCCGCGCCATCCAGCATCGAGAACTCGGAATGGCAGTGCAGGTGAACGAATTCGTCGCCCATGTGTGGTGTCAACCTCCCAAGGTGCCCCACCCTAGCCTGCGCAGGTGACAGTTAACGGTTGCGACCCGGCCACCCCCTCGGGAGACTGGCGACCATGCGTCTTTCCCTGATCGGAGCACCCACCGACGTCGGCGCCTCCGTCGCCGGCTGCCGCCTCGGCCCCGGCGCGCTGCGCGTCGCCCTGCTCGGCTCGGCCCTGCGTGAGCTCGGCAATGACGTCCGCGACGTCGGCGACGTCGAGGGCCCGCCCAACCCCCGGCAGGGCCCCGTCGACGGCTACAAGCACCTGCCCGAGGTCACGGCCTGGAACCACGCCGTCCGGGACGCCGTGGCTGCCGAGCTGGCCGACGGGCGCCTGCCGATCCTCATGGGCGGGGACCACTCGCTGGCCATCGGGTCGATCAGCGCCGTCGCCGCCCACTGCCGCGCCGCGGGCAAGCGCCTGCTCATCATCTGGGTGGACGCCCACGCCGACATCAACACCAACGAGATGACCCCGTCGGGCAACATCCACGGGATGCCGGTGGCCTGCCTGCTGGGCCACGGCCCCGACGTCCTGACCGGGCTCTCCGACCGGACCCCCGCGATCACCCACGACCAGATCCACCAGGTCGGCCTGCGCAGCGTCGACGAGGGCGAGAAGGTCTTCCTCCACGAGCTGGGCATGGCCGTCTACGACATGCGGTTCCTCGACGAGGTCGGGATGCGCCGGGCCATGACCCGGGTGCTGGCCTCGGTTGGCGAGGACACCCACCTGCACCTGTCCCTCGACCTGGACTTCGTCGACCCGAGCGTCGCCCCCGGCGTCGGCACGCCCGTCGTCGGTGGCCCGACCTACCGCGAGGCCCACCTGGTCATGGAGATGATCGCCGACACCGGCCGGCTGGGGTCGCTGGACATCGTCGAGGTCAACCCGGCCCTCGACGTGCGCAACGCGACCGCCGAGCTGGCGGTCGACCTCGTGGAGTCGCTGTTCGGCAAGTCCACGCTGCTGCGCGTCACCGACCTGGACAACCCGCCCGCCGGCTGAGGGCTATTCGGCCTCCCGCTCCAGCGGTCCACCCGGCCGGCCGTGGCGGACGAGGTCGAACAGGGCGTGCCACGTCGCGACCTTGACCCGCGGCCGGCCGAACCGCTGCCCCGCCGCCTGCTCCTCGGCGTCGATGCGCTCCCAGTCGGCGAACGTGGACGCCGGCCTCCCCCGGTCCGCCAACAGCGCCCCGGCGTCCGGCCCCGTCGGGGCGGGCAGGTCGGCGAGGTCGGCCAGGAGGTTGCGGACGGTGGCCGCGGCGTCCGACTTGTTGGTGCCGATCACGCCGAGCGGGCCACGCTTGATCCAGCCGACGACGTACTCGCCGGGGCGCGGGCCGGCGGCGTCGACCACCCGGCCGTCGGTGTTGGGCACCACCCCCGCCTCGGGGTCGAACGGGACGCCCGGCAGCGGCTTGCCCCGGTACCCGATCGCGCGCAGCACCAACTGGGCGCCGACGACCTCGCGCTCGCCCGTGCCGACCACCCGGCCGGCCTCGTCCAGCGCGGTGCGTTCCAGCACCACCGCGCGCACCCCGGACGCCCCCACGAGCTCGACGGGCCGACGCCAGAAGGCCAGGTGCAGGCGCGCCCGCGGTTCCTCGACGACGCGGTCGGCGGCCTCGCGCAGGGCGGCCAGGTTCTGGCGCACGCGCCGGTCGGCGTCCACGGGGTCGTCGGGCACGGGGTCGTGCAGCACGGGCTGGACGCCGTCCAGCGCCAGCAGCTCGCGCAACTCGGTGGTGGTGAAGGTCGCGTGCTCGGGCCCGCGGCGTCCGACGACCCACACGTCGGCGACCCGGTGGGCGCCGAGCTCGTCGAGGACGGGCGGGGGCATGTCGGTCGTGGCCAGGTGGTCCGGGTCGGCGAGCAGGATGCGGGCCACGTCCACGGCCACGTTGCCGACGCCGAACGTGATCGCCGTGTCGACCCCGGCGAGCGACTGCGCCTCGGCGTCGGGGTGGCCGCAGTACCAGGCCACGAACTCGCGGGCCGAGCGGCTGCCGGGCAGGTGCTCGCCCCGGACGTCGAGGCGGCGGTCCTCGGAGGCGCCGGCCGCGTACACGACCGCGTCGTAGCCCTCGCGCAGCTCGTCGGCGGTGATGTCGGAGCCCAGCTCGACCATGCCGAAGAACCGCACCCGATCGGACTCGAACGGCTCGGCCAGCACCCGCTGGATGCCCTGCATGCTGGTGTGGTCGGGGGCGACGCCGTAGCGCAGCAATCCGTACGGGGTGGGCAGGCAGTCGAGGATGTCGATGCGCACCTGGTCCGACCCCTTGAGCAGCGAACCTGCTGCGTACAGGCCCGACGGTCCGGCTCCGACGATGGCGACACGAGGCGACGGCGCTGTCATGTCGGCCTATCCTGCCAGCCCGTGGTTCGGCCAGCCAGCCCCTTGCGGGACTGGCAATCCAGCATCATAGATGCGCATGATCAGCATCAGTGGTGCTAGGCTCGTGGCATGCGAACAACCGTACGACTCGACCCCGAGGTGCAGGCAGCGGCCGAACGGTTGCGCCGAGAGCGCAACATCGGTCTGGGCGAGGCCGTGAACGAACTCGCCCGCGCCGGCCTCGATCGCAAGCAGCAGCGCACGCGCTTCCGCCAGCGCACCGCCAGCGTCGGTCTGAAGGTGGACGTGACCGACATCGCGGACACGCTGGAGCTGCTGGATCACGAAGACGCCCAGGCAGCCGGGTGATCGTCGACGCGAACGTCCTGCTCTACGCCGTCGATGACACGTCCCCCTTCCACACGAAGGCACGGACGTGGCTCGACGACGCGATGAACGGCGTGGAACGCGTCGGGCTGCCCTGGGTGTCCCTGATGGCCTTCCAGCGCATCATCACCCATCCCAGGGTGACCTCTGACCCATTGACCCCTGAAGAGGCGTGGGGATACGTCACCGACTGGTTGGACGCCGACCAGGCCTGGGTCCCCACGCCCGGGGGTCGCCACCGCGACATCCTCGGGCAGCTCCTCGTCGAGTCGAATCTGCGCGGGAACCTCGTCACGGATGCCCACCTCGCCGCGCTCGCGATCGAGCACGGAACGAGCGTCTGCTCCTTCGACGGCGACTTCGCTCGCTTCCCGGGCCTTCGGTGGGTCCACCCCGACCGCGGGTGAGACGCAAGCGCGATCTGGTCGACCCGATCAGCCCAGCCCTCGGAAGCGCAGCACGGTGACCTCGTGGTCGTCGGGGTCCGCCAACCGCGCGGCGTAGCGACGCACCAGCGTGATGGTGAGCACGCCCCCCATGCCGACGCACGCGCCGATGATGGTCTCGACGATGCGGTCGTAGGCCAGCTGCCCCGACCAGCCCGCCCCGATCGACGTGCCGAGCAGGGCCAGGGGCGTCACGAAGGTCTGGGCGAAGAAGTAGTTCCGCGCGATGTACAGCTCGGCGCCGTACTGGAAGACCGCCATGAGCACGGCGACGGCCACCAGCGGCGGGTGGAGCGCCATGATGCCCAGCATGAGGGCGATGCCGGTGAAGGTGCCGAGGATGCGGTGCAGGCCGCGAGCGACGCGATGCCGCGTCGAATGGCCGGCGAGCGGCACGACCGCGGCCACCATCGCCCAGTAGTGGTGGCCGGCTCCCAGTGCCCCGGCGAGGGGGATCGTCAGGGCCCCCGCGGCGAAAGCGGCGATCCCGTGCACGGTCGCTTCGAGCGTGACACCGCGCCAGTCCACCTCCGCCAGCGGTGGCGGCGGGGTGACGACCCACGGCGTCCGGCGACTGGGCAGGATCCGGCCGACTTGGCCGAGCAACAGCGCCAACCCGACCGTCGCCGAGGCCACGAACATGCTGTCGCCCAGAGATGCCCTCGGTGGCCCCGAGATGATGGCCGCGAAACAGAAGATGTGGAACAGCGAGCCGGCCGGACGAATGCGCAGCAGAGCCGCCCACGCCGCAGCGACGAACGCCACCACGCTGGTGGTGACCACCATGGCCCACAACCCGGCGCTCGTACCGTGCGGGATCACCGAGGCACCCAACCAGGCGGCGAGCATCAGCACCCAGAAGGACGCCCCCACCTTCAGCTGGGTGAGCTACCGATCGACGTGCCCCGGGACCCGCCCGTAGACGTTCGTGAACGCCGCGAAGACGGCGAACACCGAGAGGTCGAGACGGTCGACCAGCAGCAGGGCAGCCATGGGCAGGAGCACACCCAGGGCGCAGCGCACCGCGATCCCGTGGTCGGCCGGTGCGGGACCGAGCGTGAACAAGCGCCGCAGAGCGAGGGGGTTGTCGCGCGACCCCAAGAACGTCGTCATCACTCCTCGCGGGCGTCCGCCCACCCGCTGAACCCGGCGATGTCGGCGTCCAACACCGCCCCCTCGACGACATCGGCGAGCGCGCGACCGATGAGGGCGATCCCTCGCCCGATCTCGTCGGCGGTCACCCCCAACCACGGGGTCAGCTCCAGGACGTTCCCGCGCACCGGGTAGCAGGCCAAACCGAGCTGCCAGGCCCGGTAGGCGACCTTGGCCGTCACGACGTCCGTCGCGTCGCCGAACCCGCCGTCGGCCCGGGACGGATCGAGCAGCTCCACGCCCACCGACAGGCCGCGCCCGCGCACGTCGGCGATCCAGTCCGCACCCGCCGCCCCCGAGGACGCCACCGCGCGCAACCCTTCCACCAGCTGGGTGCCGCGCGCGGCGGCGTTGGCCGTGAGGTGGCCCTCCCGCAGCAGGGCGACCACCTCGAGCGCCGCCGCGCAGGATGCGGCGTTGCCCACCGTCGTCATCAGGGCGGACGCCGCAGGTTCGTCCAGCGCGGCGGCTGGTCCGACGGTGGCGGCCAAGGGCAACCCGCCGCCCAAGGCCTTGCCGAGGGTGACGATGTCGGCCCGGACCCCGTCATGGTCGTGGGCCAGCAGGCGCCCGGTTCGACCCAACCCGACCTTGACCTCGTCGATGATCAACAGGCAGCCGTGCCGGTCGCACAAGGCCCGCAAGCCAGCCAGGAAGCCCTCCGGCGGCACGACCAGGCCACCGTCGGACTGCAGCGGTTCGACGATGACCGCGGCGATGTCGCCGCCGGCCATGGCGTCCGCCACCAGCTCCAGTGACTCCTGGCCGACCGTGGACGCGTCGCCCCGGAACGGACGGAAGGCGCTGGGGTACGGCACGAAGACCGTGTCGGGGTCGGCCGGGACACCCGTGGCCACGTGGACGCCGGAGAAGGCCTGCGAGCTCCCCGCCCCGCCGTGGTACCCGGCCTCGAACGCGATGAGCCCGCGGCGTCCGGTCAGGTGGCGCGCCCCGCGCACGGCGATGTCATTGGCATCGGTGCCGGCGTGGCCCAGATAGACGCGCCGATCCGCGCCGAGCGTCGGGATCAGCCCCAACAGCGCCTCGGCCAGCCGGGTCGCCCATGGGTGCGCGACCGACAACACGGACGCCGGACCCCCGGCGACCAGGGCCTCGTGCACGGCTGCGGCGATGCGGGGGTTGCCGTGCCCGAACCCGGCGGCCGTCCAGTCGGCGCTGAAGTCGAGCACGGCCCGCCCGTCGGCGTCCACGATGGTGGCGCCCGCGCCCGACACCGCGGTCTGGGGGAAGAACCGCAACTTCTCAACCCCGGCGATCACGTGGTCACTGTCGTAGGTGAACATGGTCGTCCTCTCCCGCCAGCATGTCTGCGGCACCGAGCCAGGCTGCGATCATCGCACGGGCCACATCCCCGACCGCACGGTCCGGGGGCAGGAACTCGGGGTCGTGGAGGCTGGGCACCCCGAGGCCGGGCTCGTCGTGCACCCCGACGAAGCACATCAACGCCGGGACGCGTTCGGCGTAGTAGGCGAAATCGTCCGACCCCAAGGTGCGAATCGGCTCCACGGCCCGCAACCCGAGCGCCCCCAGCCAACGATCGGTGCCACGGCTGAGCACGGGGTCGTTCGACAACACGGGCTCGCCGGGCATCACCCGGGTGGTCCCCACGCAGCCGGCCGCCTGTGCGGTCGCGGTGACGAACTCGGCGACGCGGGCGCGGAGTCGCTCGCGATCCGTGGCGTCGTAGGTGCGCAGGGACGCCAGCAGCAGCCCCGTGTCCGGGATGACGTTGGCGGCCCCGTCGCCGGCCCTGAGCGTGCCCACGCTGATCACCGCCGGGCGCATGCCCGGCACGGTGGTCCGGACCAGCCCGGGCAGGCCGAGGGCGATCCTCGCGAGGGCGGTGATGGGGTCGCGCGCCGACTCGGGGTAGGCGCCGTGCCCGCCCCGCCCCGTGACCGTGACCTCGAACCCGTCGTAGGCAGCGTTGATCGCACCAGCCCCCGTCGAGACCGAGCCGGCCGGGACGCCGTGGTGCACGTGCGCTCCCACCATGGCCCGCACGCCCTGGTCGGCCAGCAGCCCGGAGGAGACCACGTCGAGCCCGCCCGAGGCATCGGACTCCTCGCGCGGTTGGAACACTCCCACGACGCCCTGCGGCAGCAGCCCTGTGGGCAGCGCAGCGGCGGCGCGCAGCACGGCAACCAACGCGGCGAGGTGGACGTCGTGCCCACACGCGTGCATCGCCACACCCGACGCTGCCCAGCCCACCGACGTCCGTTCCACGACGGGCAGGGCATCCAACTCGGCCCGCACGCCGATCGAGCTGCCGGGCGGACCGACGCGGACCCAGGCGCCGGTCCCGGCCACCGGCGTGCCGGCGACCCCCAACTCCGTGAGCACGAGGTCGGTGGTGTCCTGCTCCTGCCCGGACAGCCGCGGCTCGGCGTGCAGCCGTCGCCGCAGCTCCCGCGCGGCAGGCAGCTCGACGTCCAACCGCGCGAGCCACGCCCGTGCCAGCCGGTCCAGTCCCCGGCGACCGTCGTCGGTCACGGGGCCACCCCGGCGCCGGCCGTGGGGCCGTACAGCCGCGTGGCGTTGTCGTGCGCGATCATGTCGAGGATGCGCCGCACGTCGGCCAGGGGGAGGTCCGCCCCGAACCACCGCCCGAGGGCCTCGCCGAGTCCCCGTCGGAAGAGCAGGGCACCGAGGTGGTAGAGCTCCGGGGCACCCCAGGCGTCCGAGCTGAACAGGGCCTTGTGGAAGGGGGTGAGTTCCAGGGATTCGGCCAGCACCTGGGCCGACTGCGCGCCGGTGTAGTTGATCGCCAGGCCCACATCGCAGTAGACGTGCTCCCACACGTGGGCGAGGTAGCCGGCCTCACGGTGGTACGGGTAGCAGTGCAGCAGGGCGAACCTCGCGCCGGACCCGCGGGAGGCCCGGAAGAGCTCCGACATCAGCACGGGGTCGGAGCGGCGCAGGTCCACATCGGGGTCGCCGAAGGCCACGTGCACCTGGATCGGCACGCCGCGATCGATGGCCTGCCACAGGCCGTGGCCGATGACGACCGGGTCGTCGAGGCGGACGTCATCGGGCGGCTGCCGCCGCCACCAGGACCGGTAGGCGCGGTCGACCGCCTCCGTGGCGGGTCGCGTCGCCGGGAACTCCAGGCCGCCGCGGTAGGCCGCGATCGTCTTCACGCCCACGGCGGTGGCCAGCGCGGCGTCCAGTCGTTCGGCGAACAGGGACCGGTGCGCGGCCGCGTCCTCGCCGACCTCGGTCGCGGCGTCCTCGGCGATCTTCTCCAGCCTGACGACCTCGGACACCGCGGCACCGGCGCGCTCCCCCATGGCCGCGGGGGGCAGGATGACGTCGGCGCGGAATCCGGTCTCGACCACGAGGCGGCCGAACCCGCCGGCCCGCAGGAACCTCCGGGTCACCTCTGCCGGGTCGAGCTCGGCACGCCGCGCGACATAGGAATCGGCGTCGGCGAAGGCGGGCAGGCCGAGCACGGGCGCGCAGTGTCGTCGCACGGCGAGGCCCAGTTGCGAGTCGAAGACCGAACACCCGGCGGGGGCCGGTCGGTCGGACTCCGTGATCAGGTCCTCGAACTCGGCGCGCACCAGCGGACGTTCGATGACCCCGTGGCAGTGGTGGTCGGTCAGGGCCACCGACTCGATGATGTCGAGGGCGGCGGCACCCAGGTCAGTAGACGGACGCATAGATCTCGCAACGCTCCTGCAGACTCAGGCGGTTCATCTGGTCGACCTCTTCTCGCTTCACCGAGAGGAAAGTGTGCACCATGTCGGGGCAGAACCAGCCACGGGCCCGCTCGGACGACTCGAACAGGTCGAGTGCCTCCTCGAGCGTCGAGGGCAGGGCCGGCAGGTCCTTGTCCCGGCCCTTCAGGTCGAGCTCGCGCTCGACGATCGCCGCCGGCTCGAGGCCGTCGCGCAGCCCGTCCAGGCCGGCCCGCATCAGTGCACCGAAGAAGAGCCACGGGTTGGCGCCGGCGTCCGCGGCCCGGAACTCGAAGTGCAGCTGAGGTTCGGGGTCCTTGCCGCCGATCTCGACGGTCGGCACGATGCGCAGCAGCGCCTCGCGGTCCTGCAGGCCCAGGAACACCCGGGCCGAGGACCAGTTGTTGGGGACCAGCCGCTGGTAGGAGATCGACAGGGGCGCGAACAGCGCGCACATGTCGGCCGAGTCGCGCAGGATGCCGGCCAGGAACGACCCGACCTGCGCCGACACGCGCCCGGGGCGGGACGGGTCCCACGACACATTGCGGCCCGCGTCGTCCGACAGGCTGAAGTGGACGTGCACACCGCTGCCGGAGCCGCCCAGCTTCGGCACGGGCGTGAAGGTGGCGCGATGCCCGTGCACGCGGTATACATCGCGGACGATCTCGCGCAGCAGCACCGCGCGGTCGGCACCCTCGAGCGCCGGGACGGGGCTGAGCGTGATCTCGAACTGGTGGTCGCCGTACTCGGGCAGCCAGGTGTCCGGGCCGAGGCCCGACCGAGCCAGGGCCGAGAAGAGTTGGGAGCCCATCGGTTCGGCGCAGCGGAAGCTGCGGAACGAGAACGGGTGGTGGGGGTAGTCGGCGTCGAGGTCGGCGAACTCGTGCTCCCACCCGGCGACCACGTTGATGCCGTATTCCTGGTGCAGGTCGGCCAGCACCTGGCGGAGGAAGGTGCGCGGGCAGCACTCGTAGGGGCTGCCGTCGGTCTTGACCACGTCCGCCATGACGAAGTCGAGGTCGGGGCGGCCGGGGACCCCGGTGACCGTGCGCCGCGTGGACAGGTCCGGCTTGAGTCGGAGGTCGCCGGTGGAGCCGAAGGGCAGATCCTCGGCGATGTGCCCCTGGATACCGATGCCGAGGTTGGCGGGCACCCACCCGACGGTGGAACCGGCATGGAAGTCCTCGGTCCGCATGCTGCGGCCCTTCATCACCGCCGCCAGGTCGCTGGTGGCGATGAACGTCATCTCGGTTGCGGGGTCGTGGTTCATGTGTCGAGGTCCTCTCGGGTGAGTCGGTCACCGATCCGCTGGGCGAGGTCGGGGCGTACGAAGACCACGACCAGCCCGACCAGGCACCAGATGCCGGCCAAGATGGGGAAGTACGTGTACGGCGCCTCCTGCCCGATGATCTGGACGCCGAAGACGTAGGCGAGGTAGCCCAACCCGAGGACGGGGAAGACGATCTCCCACACCGGAATGGGTGAGGCGGGCTTGAACGCGTGCCGGATCGCCCCGACCGACGTCATCGCGTAGGCCAGCACCATGCACAGCGTGGCGATGGTCGCATACCAGTAGTAGACCTCGACCGGGCCCTGACCGGCGAAGGCCAGCCCGAGCGTCAGCGCCGTGGTCAGTCCGCTGATCAGGAAGACGGCGGTCGACGGGGCGCCGCGATGGTTGACGTGGGCCAGGGCGGGCGGTCCGAACCCGTCGCGGGCCAGGGCGAACACCAGCCGGGCAGCCGCCGCGGTGGACGAGATGAGCGACGCGAGGGCCACGAAGAAGGCGATCACCGAGATCGCCACGGCGAACCAGGCCCCGATGTAGCGGCTGCTCAGCTCGGTCAGGGTCGAGCTGGCGTTGGCGAACGCGTTCGTGCCCGCCTCGTCGGTGCCGTACCCGATGGTCTGGGCGAACATCACGAACACGTACAGGAAGCCGGCGAGCACCACGGCCAGCAGGAGCGATCGCGGGATGTTCTTCTCCGGCCGCTTGGTCTCCTCGGCCAACGACGTGCCCGACTCGAAGCCGGCCCAGCTGAGGAAGCCGAACACGGACGCCGTCATGACCGCGTTCGCGGCGACGCCCGAAGGGGCCAGCGTCGACAGGTCGATGCCGGTGCTGACCGGGGCGTCGGCCGAGCCCACCCGCATCACGATGACCACGCCGAGCACCACCATGGCGGCGATGCCCACGAATCCGATGCCGAGCAGCACCCGCGTGGTCACGACCGACTCGCGGATGTTCAGCAGCAGCGCGACCACGGTGACCACCAGCACCACGGCCACCCAGCCGAACGGGGGCAGGCTGACCCCCAGTTCTGTCAGCATCGCCTCGAAGAACACCGCGCACGCCCCAGTGATGCACGCCGCGAAGAACATGTACGTGCCCAGCAGCGCAAAGCCGCCGAAGAAGCCCGCCCGCGGGCCCAGCGTCGAGCCGGCGAGGGCGTACACCGAACCGGCCCGGGTGAAGTAGCGCGTCAGTCGGATGAACGCGTACGCCACCAGGAGGGTGCCCGCGAACGACACGGCGAACGTGAAGGGCACCGCCCTGCCGACCAGACCGGCCACGCCGATGCCGTTGAGCGACATGGCCATGACCGGGCCCATGAAGCCCACCGACAAAGCGGTGACCTCGAACACCCCCAGGCGTCGGTGCAGCCCGCTGCTCTGGGTGGCGGGAACATCAGGTGGAACGCCGTTCATGGGGCACCTCCGGGGTGGATGCCGAGAACGATAACCCGCGCGCGCCCCACCCGCTGGGTTCCCAGGGTATTGCCACACCCGACCAGGAGCGTCGCCTACACCACGAGGGGCCCGTCCGTGGGCCGGATCGGCTTGGGCAACGCCGAGCTGCCCTGCAGCCAGGCGTCCACCCCGTTGGCGGCCGAGCGTCCCTCGGCGATCGCCCAGACGATGAGCGACTGGCCGCGCCCGGCGTCCCCGGCGACGAACACGCCGGGCACATTGGTGGCGAAATTCGCGTCGCGGGCGATGTTGCCGCGGGCGTCCAGTTCGACGCCGAGCTCCTCGACCAGGCCGGCCTTCTCGGGCCCGACGAAGCCCATGGCGAGCAGCACCAGGTCGGCCGGGATCTCCCGCTCGGTGCCCTCGACCGGCGCGAACCGGCCCTCGGTGAACGCCACCTCGGTCAGGCGCAGGCCGCTCACGCGGCCCTCGGTGCCGACGAACTCGGTCGTCGAGACCGAGTAGACACGGTCGACCTCGCCCTCCTCGTGGGAGGTGCTGACGCGGAACAGCATGGGGTAGGTGGGCCACGGCTGGCCCGCCGGGCGTCCGTCGGACGGGGTGGGCATGATCTCGAGCTGCGTGACGGACGCCGCACCCTGGCGCAGGCTCGTCCCGATGCAGTCACTGCCGGTGTCGCCGCCGCCGATGACCACGACGTGCTTGCCCGTGGCGACGATCTGCTCCTCGACCTTCTTGCCGACCGCGACCTTGTTGGCCTGGGGCAGGAACTCCATGGCCTGGTGGATGCCCGTGAGCTCGCGCCCCGGGATCGGCAGGTCGCGGGCGACCGTGGACCCGATCGCCAGCACCACCGCGTCGAAGCGGTCGAGCAGCTGCTCGCCGGTGATGTCGACGCCGATCGTCGTGTTCGGCTTGAAGACCGTGCCCTCCTGACGCATCTGCTTCAGGCGACGGTTGACGACCTTCTTCTCCATCTTGAACTCGGGGATCCCGTAGCGCAGCAGCCCGCCGATGTCGTCGGCGCGCTCGTAGACCACGACCGTGTGCCCCGAGCGGGTCAACTGCTGGGCGGCGGCCAGGCCGGCCGGGCCCGAGCCGACCACCGCGACGGTCTTGCCGGTGTGCCACTCGGGCACGACCGGGATGACGCGGCGGTCGTCCCACGCCTTGTCGGCGATGGCGACCTCGACGTTCTTGATCGTCACCGGGTCCCGGTTGATGCCGACCACGCAGGCCGTCTCGCAGGGGGCCGGGCACAGGCGTCCCGTGAACTCGGGGAAGTTGTTCGTGGCGTGCAGCCGGTCGGTCGCCTCCCGCCACAGGTCGCGGTGGATCAGGTCGTTCCACTCGGGGATCAGGTTCCCCAGCGGGCACCCGGTGTGGCAGAACGGGATTCCGCAGTCCATGCACCGGCTCGCCTGCTGGCGGATGATCGGCAGCACGGCCCGGCCGGGCGAGCCCGGGTAGACCTCGTCCCAGTCCTGGACCCGCTGGGTGGGGTCGCGGCGCTCGGCGACCTGCCGAGCGATCGTCATGAAGCCCTTGGGGTCAGCCATGAGCGGCCTCCATCATCGTGCGAACGGTCTCGTCCTCGCCGAGCCCCGCGGCCTCGGCGTCGGCGCGTGCGGCGAGCACGCGGGCGTAGTCACGCGGCAGCAGCTTGGTGAAGCGCTCCCGCCAGGCCGGGGCGCCGGCGTCCAGCAGGCGCTGGGCGACGGCCGAGCCGGTCATGTCCACGTGGCGGCGCAGCAGCGTCTCCACCCGGTCGACGTCGGAGTCGGTCAGGGGAACGGGGTCGACGAGCTCGGTGTTGACCCGGGCCGCGTCGAGGTCGAGGACCCACGCGAGGCCGCCCGACATGCCCGCGGCGACGTTGCGCCCGGTGCCGCCCAGGACGAGTGCCTCACCGCCGGTCATGTACTCCAGCGCGTGGTCGCCCACCCCCTCGACGACCGCCGTGGCTCCCGAGTTGCGCACGCAGAAGCGCTCCCCCACCTGGCCGCGGATGAAGATCTCGCCCGAGGTGGCCCCGTAGCCGATGACGTTGCCGGCCACGATCTGCTCCTCGGCCACGAACGGCGCGTCGTCGGCCGGCCGGACCGCGAGGCGTCCACCCGACAGCCCCTTGCCGAGGTAGTCGTTCGTGTCGCCCACCAGGCGCAGGGTGACGCCGCGGGGCACGAACGCCCCGAAGCTCTGGCCGCCGGTGCCGGTCATCGTGATGTCGATCGTGTCGTCGGGCAGGCCCTTGCCCTTGGTCGCCTTGGTGACCGCGTTGCCGAGCATGGTGCCCACGGTGCGGTCGACGTTGGTCACCGCGGTGGCGAACCGCACCTTCGCGCCGGTCTCCAAGGCGGACGCCGCACGCTCGATCAGCTCGTTGTCGAGCTTGGCGGCCAGGCCGTGGTCCTGGGTCGTGACACAGTGCAGCGGCCCGTCGGTCTCGACGCGGTGCAGGATCGGCGTGAGGTCAAGGCCCTGCGCCTTCCAGTGGTCGACGGCCGCCCGGGTGCGGAGCACCTCGACGTGGCCGACGGCCTCCTCGATCGAGCGGAACCCGAGCGCGGCCAGGTGCTCGCGCACCTCCTGGGCGATGAACTCGAAGAACGTCACGATGTAGTCGGCGTGGCCGGAGAACTTCGCGCGCAGGTCGGGGTTCTGGGTCGCGACGCCCACCGGGCAGGTGTCGAGGTGGCAGACCCGCATCATGATGCAGCCGTTGACCACCAGCGGCGCCGTGGCGAAGCCGAACTCCTCCGCGCCCAGCAGGGCGCCGATGACGACGTCGCGGCCGGTCTTGAGCTGGCCGTCCACCTGCACGACGATGCGGTCGCGCAGTCCGTTGAGCAGCAGGGTCTGCTGGGTCTCGGCCAGGCCGAGCTCCCACGGGCCGCCCGCGTGCTTGAGCGAGGTGAGCGGCGCCGCGCCCGTGCCGCCGTCGTGGCCCGAGATGAGCACGACGTCGGCCTTGGCCTTGCTGACGCCCGCCGCGACCGTGCCCACGCCGACCTCGGCGACCAGCTTCACGTGGATGCGGGCGACCGGGTTGGCGCACTTGAGGTCGTGGATGAGCTGCTTGAGGTCCTCGATCGAGTAGATGTCGTGGTGCGGCGGCGGGCTGATCAGGCCCACGCCCGGCGTCGAGTGCCGCGTCTTCGCCACCCACGGGTACACCTTCTGGCCGGGCAACTGGCCGCCCTCGCCGGGCTTGGCGCCCTGCGCCATCTTGATCTGGATGTCGTCGGCGTTGGTCAGGTAGTCGCTCGTGACGCCGAAGCGTCCCGAGGCCACCTGCTTGATGGCCGACCGACGGGTCGGGTCGTAGAGCCGCTCGGCGTCCTCGCCGCCCTCGCCGGTGTTGGACTTGCCGCCCAGCCGGTTCATGGCGATCGCGAGGGTCTCGTGGGCCTCCTGGCTGATCGAGCCGTAGCTCATCGCGCCGGTGGAGAACCGCTTGACGATCGCGCTCACCGGCTCGACCTCGTCGATGCTGATCGGCTCGCGCACCCCGGTGTCGAACTCGAGCAGGCCGCGCAGGGTCATCAGGCGGCGCGACTGGTCGTCGACCCGGTTGGTGTACTGCTTGAAGATGTCGTAGCGCTTCTCCCGGGTGGAGTGCTGCAGGCGGAACACCGTCTCGGGGTCGAACAGGTGCGGCGGGCCCTCCCGGCGCCACTGGTACTCACCGCCCACCGCGAGCGTGCGGTGCGGCACGGTGCGGCGGTCGACCGGGTAACCGAAGTCGTGGCGGGCCTGCACCTCGCGGGCGATCTCGGCCAGGCCGACGCCCTCGATCCGGCTGGTGGTGCCGGTGAAGTACTTCTCGACGAAGTCGGACGCCAGGCCGAGCGCCTCGTAGATCTGCGCGCCGGTGTAGGACGCGATCGTGGAGACGCCCATCTTGCTCATCACCTTGAGCACGCCCTTGCCCAGCGCCTTGCGGACGTTCACCAGCGCCTTCTCGGGGTCGACGGTGACGAACACCTCGCGGCGGGCGAGGTCCTCGGCCGACTCGAACACCAGGTACGGGTTGACCGCGGCGGCGCCGTAGCCGATCAGCAGGGCGACGTGGTGCACCTCGCGGACGTCGCCCGCCTCGACGATCAGGCCGACCTGCGTGCGGGTCTTCTCGCGGACGAGGTGGTGGTGCACGGCCGAGGTGAGCAGCAGGCTCGGGATCGGCGCGTAGTCGATGTTGGCGTGGCGGTCGGACAGGATGATGATCCGCGCGCCGTCGGCGATGGCCGCGCTGACCTCGGCGCAGATCTCGTCGATCCGCCGGGCGAGCTCGTCCGGGCCGTCGAGCAGCCGGTACAGGCCGCGCACGACGTGGCTGGCGTAGGCCGGCATCGAGCCGTCGCGGTTGATGCGCACGAGCTTGGCCAGCTCGTCCGAGTCCAGCACCGGGTAGTTGATCACGATCTGCTGGCACGACTCGGGGCCGGCCTGGAGCAGGTTGGCCTCCGGCCCGACCGAGCTCGCGAGGCTCGTGACGAGCTCCTCGCGGATCGCGTCCAGCGGCGGGTTGGTGACCTGCGCGAACAACTGGCTGAAGTAGTCGAACAGCAGGCGCGGCCGGTCGCTCAGGACGGCGACCGGGGTGTCGGTGCCCATCGACCCGATCGGCTCGGCGCCGGTCTGCGCCATCGGCGCGATGATCTGCTTGAGCTCCTCGTGGGTGTAGCCGAACACCTGCTGGCGCCGGACCACCGACGCGTGGCTGTGCACGACGTGCTGCCGCTCGGGCAGGTCCTCCAGGTTCAGGCGCTCGCTGACCCACTCGCCCCACGGCTGCTCGGCGGCCAGGCCCGCCTTGATCTCGTCGTCGCCGATGAGGCGGTGCTGGGCCAGGTCGACCAGCAGCATGCGGCCGGGCTGCAGGCGGCCCTTCTCGACCACCCGGCTCTGCTCGATCGGCAGCACGCCGGCCTCGGACGCGAACACCACCAGCCCGTAGTCGGTCACCCAGTAGCGGCCCGGGCGGAGCCCGTTGCGGTCGAGGGTGGCCCCGATCAGGGTGCCGTCGGTGAAGCAGACGGCCGCGGGGCCGTCCCAGGGCTCCATGACCGAGCTGTGGAAGGAGTAGAAGTCGCGGCGGGCGGCGTCCATCTCGGCGTGGTTCTCCCACGCCTCGGGGATCATCATCAGCACGGCGTGCGGCAGGGAGCGGCCGCCCAGGTGCAGCAGCTCGAGCACCTCGTCGAAGCTCGCCGAGTCGGACGCGTCGGGGGTGCAGATCGGGAAGAGCCGGTCCAGGTCACCCGGGATGAGGTCGGTGGAGAGCAGGGCCTCACGGGCACGCATCCAGTTGCGGTTGCCCTTGACCGTGTTGATCTCGCCGTTGTGGGCGATGAACCGGAAGGGGTGGGCCAGCTCCCAGCTCGGGAACGTGTTCGTCGAGAACCGGCTGTGCACGAGGGCCAGCGCGGTCTCGGTGCGCTCGTCGAGCAGGTCGGGGAAGGTCTCCGCGAGCTGCTGCGTGGTGAGCATGCCCTTGTAGACCGTGGTGCGGGAGCTCAGCGAGGCGAAGTAGACGCCCACCTCGGTGCGGACCCGCTTGACCAGCGGGTAGACGCGCCGGTCGAGGTCGATGCCGGTGGCGCGCCCGGAGGTGACGAACAGCTGCTCCATGTGGGGCATGACCGCCAGGGTCACGGGGCTGAGGGTGTCGCCGCTCATCGGCACCTCGCGCCAGCCGAGGACGCGCAGGCCCTCCTCGATCGCGAGGTACTCGATGCGGCGCTTGGCCTGGCCGCGCTCGGCGTCGTCGGCCGGCAGGAACGCCATGCCCACCGCGTAGCCGCCCTGCGGGGGCAGCACGAAGTCGACGGTGTCGCGGAAGAGTCGGTCGGGGACCTGGAGCAACATGCCGGCGCCGTCGCCGGCGGCCTCATCGGCGCCGGTGGCGCCGCGGTGGTCCAGGTTCTCCAGGGCCAGCAGGCCCTGGGCGACGATCGCGTGGCTCGGCTCGCCGCTCAGGTGCGCGACGAAGGCGACCCCACACGCGTCGTGTTCGAAGTCGTGGCGGTACAGGCCCTGGTCGGGCCTGTGGTTCATCGTGTTCATTTGTGTTCTTCCCGGCCAACGGGCTTTGTGGCAGCCGCCCCTTCGGACGACCTTCCTGGCCACACCGCATGGCGCGGGAAAAAAGTAGCGCGACTTCTGTTTCGGGCGCGTTACAGCGCGCCCAACTTTCCAGAATCTGGACGGGTCAGGCCTTCGCCACGCCCTCCGCCTCGGCCGGCTCGTGGTCGGGACCGCCCACGCCCTTGCGCTCCACCCACGGCTCGCGGCCGTGCTTGGTGCGCTGCAGGAGGGCGAAGATCGCCAGCCCGGCCAGAGCGACGAGCAGCGCGGTCACCTGGTTGGTGCGGAGCGGCCCGAAGTAGTAGCTGAAGTCGGTGCGGATCCCCTCGATGAAGAACCGGCCCGTGCCGTAGACGACCATGTACAGCGCGAAGAGCTTGCCCCAGCCGAGCTTGAACTTCCGGTCGAGCAGAAGCAGCAGCAGACCGCCGGCGAGGTTCCAGCTCATCTCGTACAGGAACGTCGGCTGGAAGGTGGGCACGTCGGCGTGCTCGGCGGGACGGTACTGCGGGTCGATCTCGAGGCCCAAGGGCCCGTAGTCGGGGCCGCCGAAGAGCTCCTTGTTGAACCAGTTGCCGAGGCGTCCGATGGCCTGGGCGATGATCAGGCCCGGGGCGAGGGCGTCCGCGAACGCCGTCAGGCGCGCACCCAGCTTGCGTGCGGCGATCCACGCGCCGATCGCGCCGCCGATGAGCGACCCGAACATGGCGATGCCGCCCTCCCAGATGAACAGGGCCGACAGCGGGTTCCGGTCGGGGCCGAAGTAGTCCTCCCAGTGCGTGACCACGTGGTAGATGCGGGCCCCGACGATGCCGGACGGGATCGCGACGAGCACGATGGTCTCGAAGGTCTCCGCCAGTCCGCCGCGGGCCACCCAGCGGCGCGAGCCGATGAACCAGGCGGCCACCATGCCGGTCATCAGGCACAGCGCGTAGATGTGGATCGTGAGCGGCCCGATCTGGAACTGGCTGATGTCGGGGCTGGGGATCGAGAGCAGCGTCACGCCCGCACCCCCGCCGCGAGGTCGGCGACGACGGCGCGCAGGGCGGCCAGGTCGTCCGGCGTCCCCGCGTCCTCGGCGGCGATCAGCGTCTTGACCAGGGCAGAACCCACGATCACGGCGTCCGCGAAGCCCGCCACCTCGGCGGCCTGCGCGCCGTTGCTGACGCCCAGCCCCACGCCCACGAGGGTGTCGGGGGCCAGCTGCCGCAGCCGGGACACCAGCTCGGGCGCCTGCGAGCTGGTCTGCTGCCGCGCCCCGGTCACGCCCATCACCGCCGTGGCGTAGACCCACCCGCGGCAGGCCTGGGTCGTGGACACGATGCGCTCGTCGGTCGAGCTCGGCGAGACCAGGAAGATGCGGTCCAGGCCGTGGTCCTCGGAGGCGACCAGCCAGTCGTGGGCCTCGTCGGGGGTCAGGTCGGGGGTGACCAGCCCGGCGCCGCCGGCGTTGGCGAAGTCGCGGGCGAAGGCGTCGACGCCGTAGCGGTCGACGATGTTCCAGTACGTCATGCAGACCGGCACCACGCCGGTCGAGGCGACGGCCTCGACGGCGGCGAAGATGTCGCGGGTCCGGACGCCGCGGTTCAGCGCCGCGGTACCCGCCCGCTGGATCACGGGGCCGTCCATCATCGGGTCGGAGTACGGCATGCCGATCTCGACCATGTCCACGCCCGGCCCGTCGCCGGGGACGCAGATCGCGCGGAAGGCGTCCAGTGAGCCGGCCACGGTCGGGTAGCCGACGGGCAGGTAGCCGACCAGCGCGGCACGCCCCTCGGCCTTCGCGGCGGCCAGCACCTGGCCGGAGCGTCCGATGCCGCCCATCAGAATCCCCCCACCGTCTCGTTCGGGGTGCCGTCCAGGCCGAACCAGGACAGGGCCGTGGGCACGTCCTTGTCACCGCGTCCGGACAGGCACACGCAGATCAGAGGCTCGAGGTCGGGCTGCTCGACGGCCAGCCGGCGGCCCAGTCGCAGCGCCCCCGCGATGCCGTGCGCCGACTCGATGGCCGGCATGATCCCCTCGAGCTGGGTGACGAGGCGGAACGCCTCCATCGCCTCGGCGTCGGTGACCGGCTCGTACGTCCCACGCCCGGACGCCGCGAGCCACGCGTGCTCGGGGCCCACGCCCGGGTAGTCGAGCCCGGCGGAGATGGAGTGCGACTCGACGGTCTGGCCGTCGTCGTCCTGGAGGATGTACGTGCGCATCCCGTGCAGGACGCCGACCGACCCGCCGGTGATGGACGCCGCGTGCCGTCCGCTGGCGATGCCCTCACCCTCGGCCTCGAAGCCGTACAGGGCCACCTCGGGGTCGTCGATGAAGTCGGCGAACATGCCCATCGCGTTGGAGCCGCCGCCCAGACAGGCCGCCACCGCGTACGGCAGGTGGCCGTAGCGCTCGAGGATCTGCGCGCGCGCCTCGGTGGAGATCACACGCTGGAACTCCTTGACCAGCTTCGGGAACGGGTGCGGGCCGGCGACCG
Source organism: Propioniciclava sp. MC1683 (assembly GCF_014164675.1). Taxonomy (NCBI): domain Bacteria; kingdom Bacillati; phylum Actinomycetota; class Actinomycetes; order Propionibacteriales; family Propionibacteriaceae; genus Propioniciclava; species Propioniciclava sp. MC1683. Next base: position 111,506 of record NZ_JACJFX010000005.1, read on the forward strand.
TGCCGATCAGGTAGTGGGTGTGGTCGACGGTGGCGACCCAGTCGCGCATGGCCTCGTTCATCGAGTCCTTGAGCGTGGCCGAGCCCGACTCGACCGCGATCACCTCGGCGCCCAACAGCTGCATGCGGGCCACGTTGAGGGCCTGCCGGTCGGTGTCGACCTTGCCCATGTACACCCGGCACTCCAGGCCGAGGAGCGCGGCGGCCGTGGCCGTGGCGACACCGTGCTGGCCGGCGCCGGTCTCGGCGATGACCCGCGTCTTGCCCATGCGCTTGGTGAGCAGGGCCTGGCCGAGCACGTTGTTGATCTTGTGCGAGCCGGTGTGGTTGAGGTCCTCGCGCTTGACGATGATCCGGGCGTTGCCCGCCTCACGGCTCAGGCGCGGCAGCTCGGTGATCGGCGTCGGACGCCCCGCGAACTCGGCCCGGAGCCGTCCCAGCTCGGCGAGGAAGTCGGGGTCGGCCATGGCGGCGTGGAACTCGCGGTCGAGCTGGGCGAGCGCGGCGCTCAGCGCCTCGGGGACGTACTGCCCGCCGAAGATGCCGTAGTGGCCGCCCTTGTCGGGCATGTCTGTGGGTGAGGTCACCCGCCTATTGTGCCCGCTGCGCCGCGGACCCGGCGGAGATGAACTCGGCCACGGACGCCCGGGGGTCCCCGTGGCGGACCAGCGCCTCGCCGACGAGGATGACGTCGGCGCCGGCGGCGGCGACCCGCTCGACGTCGGCGACGGACAGGATGCCGCTCTCGGCGACCCGGATGCGGTCGGCGGGGATCAGGTCGACCAGGTTCTCGAACTGGGCGATGTCCACCTCGAGGGTCTGCAGGTTGCGGTTGTTGATCCCGACCAGTTGGGCGCCCAGGTCGACGGCGCGCCGCGCCTCGTCGGGGGTGTGCACCTCGACCAGCGGGGTCAGCCCCAGCTCGAGCGCCAGCGCGTGCAGGCGGTGCAGGTCGGGGTCGCCGAGCGCCGAGCACATCAGCAGGGCCAGGTCGGCGCCGGCGGCGCGGGCCTCCCACAGCTGGTACTCGGTGACGATGAAGTCCTTGCGCAGGACCGGGGTGTCGACCGCGGCGCGGACGGCGACGAGGTCGGCCAGGGAGCCACCGAAGCGGCGGCGCTCGGTGAGCACCGAGATGGCGCCCGCTCCCCCGGCGGCGTACTCGGCGGCGAGCGCGGCGGGGTCGGGGATGTCGGCCAGCGCCCCCTTGGACGGGGAGCTGCGCTTGACCTCGGCGATGACCGACAGGCCGGGGGCGGCGAACGCCTCCAGCACCCCACGGGTGGGCGGCATGGCCGCCACCGCGTCCATCAGGTCGGACAGGCTCCGGTGGGCCTGCCGCTCGGCGAGGTCCTCGCGAACACCGACGATGATGTCGTCGAGGACGCCCACGACTAGTGGTGCTCGCCCTCGACCAGCGACTGGCCGTAGCCCATCTTGACCATCACGCCACCGACGATGACGGCGGCGACCATGGCGCCGAGGCCGATCCAGACGACGGTCCAGTTGATGTTCATGAAGAAGCCGATCGTCGCGATGATCGCGCCGATGCTGGCCATGATGGTGGACGTCCACGCGGCCGGCGTCTTGCCGTGGTGGTACTTCTCCGTGACCGTGCTGCTCATGCGCGCTCCCCTTCAGAGTCGGTCGGATCCTGACCGTCGTCCATAGCTTTCCAAGAAGCGAGCGGATCTGTCACGTCGCCACTCGCCCCGCCCGCCGTGCGGACGCGGCGCACCGGCGGTCGCACGACCAACCAGAGCGCTGCCGCAGCCACCAGCAGACCGACCACACCATAGGCGATCGGGGATGCCGTGGGCGTCAGGCTCCACGCCCCGCCCAGGGTCGCGGCGAGGACGTGCTGCTCGACGACCGCGTCCGAGGGCGGCCCCCCGAGCAGGCCGAGGGCCGCCATCCCGAGGCCGGCCGCGGCGGCGACCAGGCCGACCGCGCGGCGTCCGGTGGTGGCGAGGGTGAGCGTCGCGAGCATGGCGGCCAGCACCACCCCGGGCAGGATCGCCGCCAGGCCGCCGGTGCCGAGCGACCCCGACAGGCCCGCCGAACCGCCGCCGGTCATGCCGTCGCCCCACGTGACGGTCCACCAGTCGGCCAGCGCCGCGACGCCGAGCCCGACCAGGGCCCCGGCCGCGGTGGCCAGGCGCGGGTCCGCCCTCACCCGACCCGCCTCATCCCGGACGCCGCGACCACCGCCCGCAGCGCTGCCGCGGCCTTGTTGCGGGACTCGAGGTCCTCCGAGGCCGGGACGGAGTCGGCGACGATGCCGCCGCCTGCCTGCACGTAGGCGGTGCCATCCTTGAGCACGGCGGTGCGGATCGCGATCGCGACGTCGGAGTTGCCCGCGAAGTCGAAGTAGCCGACCACGCCGCCGTAGAGCCCGCGACGCGAGGCCTCGAGGCGGTCGATGATCTCCATCGCCCGCACCTTGGGTGCCCCCGACAGCGTGCCGGCCGGGAAGCAGGACAGCGTGGCGTCCAGCGCCGTGCGGCCCGGCGACAGCTGGCCGACGACGGTCGACTCCAGGTGCATGATGTGGCTGTAGCGGCGCACCTGCATGAACTCCACGACGCTGACGGTGCCGGGCACGCACACCCGGCCCAGGTCGTTGCGGCCGAGGTCGACGAGCATGAGGTGCTCGGCGCGCTCCTTCGGGTCGGCCAGCAGGTGGGCCTCGTGCGCGGCGTCGGCCTCGGGGGTCGCCCCGCGCGGCTGGGACCCGGCGATCGGGTGGGTGAGCACGTGCCGGTCGTGCACGGTCACCAGCGCCTCGGGGCTGGAGCCGACGACATCGAGGCCGTCGAGGCGCAGCAGGTACATGTACGGGCTCGGGTTCGAGCGGCGCAGCACGCGGTAGACGTCGAGGGCGTCGGCGGTGCAGGGCACCTCGAAGCGCTGGCTCACCACGACCTGGAACGTCTCGCCGGCCTTGATGTCCTCGACCGCCTCGAGCACGGCGGCCTCGAACTCCTCCTGCGTGCGCTGGCGGGTGACGTCGGGCTCGACGTCGGCGTCCGGGCGCAGGCTGAGCAGCGGCTGCATCGGCTCGCGCAGGCGGGCCACCATGGCCTCCAGGCGGGCCACGGCGTCCGCGTACGCCTCGTCGACGCGCTCGGTGCTGTCGTCGAAGTTGATCGCGTTGGCCACCAGCCACACCTCGCCGGTGTGGTGGTCGAGCACCGCCACGTCGGCGGCCAGCATCATGACCAGTTCGGGCAGGGCGAGGTCGTCGAGGTTGCTGTCGGGCAGGCGCTCCAGGCGCCGGACGATGTCGTACCCGAGGTAGCCCACCATGCCCGAGGTCATCGGGGGCAGGGCCTCGTCGCGGGGGGTGTGCAGGCGCTCGAGGGTCTCGGCGAGCACGGCCAGCGGGTCACCGCCCCGGGGCAGGTTGGCGAGCTCGCGGCCCGACCAGGTGGCCTGGCCCCCGGACTCCGACAGCACGGCCGCGGCGTTGACGCCGATGATCGAGTAGCGCGCCCAGACGCCCTGCTCGGCGGACTCGAACAGGAACGTGTTCGTGCGGTCGCCGCACAGGTGGTGGTAGAGGCCGACCGGGGTGACGTCGTCGGCGAACAGCCGGGTGTGCACCGAGACGACGCGGCGTCCCTGCTCGGCGGCCTGGGCGCGGAACCCGGCGAGGTCGGGGGTGACGGGGGCGTTCATCGGACGTCGTCCCCCAGCAGCTCGCGGGCGTCGAAGCAGGTGGCGTCCCCGGTGTGGCAGGCGCCTCCGACCTGGTCGACGCGCAGCAGCACGGTGTCGCCGTCGCAGTCGAGGTGCACGCTGCGCACGTGCTGGGTGTTGCCGCTGGTCAGCCCCTTGACCCACAGCTCGCCGCGCGAGCGGGACCAGTACGTCGCCTCGCGGGTGGCGAGGGTGCGCGCGAGCGCCGCGTCGTCCATCCAGGCCTGCATCAGCACGGCGCCGCTCGTGGCGTCCTGCACGACGGCGGCGACGAGGCCGTCGGCGTTCCGCTTGAGGGCGGCGGCGATCGATGGGTCGAGGGAGTTGGGCATGCCGGTCATTCTTCCACGCGCGGCGGCTAGGGTTGCGCCATGGGTTTCGCTGGTCAGGAACGGGCTGCACTGTGTGACGCGCTGCTGGAGGCGGGCCCCGACGCGCCCACCCTCTGCGAGGGCTGGACGACGCACGACCTCGCCGCGCACGTGTGGGTGCGCGAGAACGACCCCTCCGCGATGCCGGGCCTCCTGGTCAGCGCGCTGGCCGACGTCACGGCGTCCCGGATGGAGGCGACCAAGCGGCGCTGGCTCTACCCCGAGCTGGTCGAGCAGATCCGCCGCGGCCCGCGTCCGATCTCGCTGTTCGCGCTGCCGGTGCTCGACGAGCTGGCCAACACGACCGAGTTCTTCGTCCACACCGAGGACGTGCGCCGCCCCGCCGGCCTGCCCCCGCGCGAGACCACGCCCGAGTTCGAGGACCACGTGGCCAAGGGCCTCAACACCACCGCCAAGGCGCTGTTCCGCAAGGCGCCGTGCGGGATCATGCTCGAGCGCACCGACCGCCCCCAGCGGCTGCGGGCCAAGGCGGGCGACACCACGGTGATCGTGATCGGCAAGCCGTCCGAGCTGCTGCTGTTCGCGTTCGGCCGCATGGCGGACGCCGACGTGCAGCTCGTCGGCCCCCCGGAGGTCAAGGATGAGCTCCTCGCCACGCACTCGGGGGTCTGAGGGCTGGGGCCGCGTCCTGGCGGCCCGTGACCGGTTCGTGGACGCCGCCCGCGCGGCCGGGCCGGACGCCCCCACGCTCTGTTCGGGCTGGACGGTGCGGCACCTGGTCGGCCACCTGCTGACGCTGCGCGACGACCCGCTGTCCTGGCCGGGGGTCGCGCTGCCCCGGCTCGCGGGCCTGACCGAACGGCGGATGGCCGCGGCCACGGCGTCCGGGTTCGAGGACGCGCTCACGCGCCTGGCCGAGGGCTCACCGTTCATGCCCATGGTCTTCGAGTCACCGCGCTCGGCGTGGGGTCACCACCTGGGCGAGTACGCGGCGCACACCGAGGACGTGGTGCGCGCGAACGCCCTGCCCCCGACCATGGTGGACGGTGTCACCGCCGACGCGCTGTGGCGCCGGGCGCGGGTGGCCGCGCGGCAGCTCCACCGCCGCTCGGGAGGCCTCGTGTTGGAGCGCGCCGACACGGGTGCGGTCGCCCGGGTGCTCCCCGGGGCGGCGACGCGCCACGTGGTCGGCGTACCGCTGGACCTGCTCGTGTGGGCCCACCGGGGCGCCGGGCCGGCCGGCGTGCGCGTCATCGGGTGACGGCACGCCCGCCGGGGCGCCGGGGTCAGCGCTGAACGCGCGCGTTGCCCGCCCAGAAGTCCCAGACCTGCTTCTCGTCGGCCGGGGCGCCGTAGTCGTACAGCGAGGTGGCCGCGAGCGCGCCGGTGGCCCAGCCGAACTGGGCGCACTTCTCGACGTCCCAACCCTGCACGATGCCGTAGAGGACGCCGCCGACGGAGCCGTCGCCGCCGCCGATGCGGTCCATGACGTCGATCGCGCGCAGCGGGGCGAGGTGGAACTCCCCGTCGTTCCACAGCAGGATGCCCCACTGGTGGCGGTTGGCCGACTCGACCTCTCGCAGCGAGGTGCCGATCCAGTGCGCGTTGGGGTAGGTGTCCTTGATGCGGCCGATCATCTTCTTGAACTCGTCGATCTCGTCCTCGATCGACTCGCCGCCGGCCTCGGGGCCCTCGATGCCCAGGCAGAGCTGGAAGTCCTCCTCGTTGCCGTAGAGGATGTCGCAGTTCTTGGCGATCTCGTCGAACGCGGCGGTGAGCTCCTCCTCGCGGCCCTTCCAGAAGGTGGCGCGGTAGTTGAGGTCCATCGCGACGAGCGTGCCGTGCTCGCGGGCGGCCTTGGCGAGCTCGACGCAGAACTTCGAGGTCGACGGGGACAGCGCGGCGATCAGGCCGGACAGGTGCAGGACCTTGACGCCCTCCACCCGGAACAGCTGGTCGAGGTCGAACTGGTCGACGCTCAGCTCGCGACCGACCTCGCCGGAGCGGTCGTTCCACACGCGGGGGGCACGGCCGCCGAAGCCGGAGTCGGCGATGTTGAACTGGTGGCGCAGGCCCCAGGCGTCGCCCTGGTCGAGGTCGGGACCGCGGTAGCTCATGTTGCGCTTGCGCAGGTCGGCCTTGATGAGCGCGGAGATCGGGGAACCCTTGACGAAGGCGCTCAGCACGAGCGTGGGCTCACCCAGGTGCGACATGACGCTCGCCACGTTGGTCTCGGCGCTCGTCGCCTGCAGGAAGAAGCGGTCAGCGGTGTGCACCGGGGCCCGGTTCTCGGGGGTGATGCGCACGCCCATCGAGGTGGGCACGACGAGGGACCACTGGGCGTCTTCACGGACGGTCATGGGGCTACCTTTCAGCGGCGAATGGAATGCTCGCCAGCCTAGACACACCCCGCCCCCTCCGCCGGGGGATTCACTCAGTTGCCGTGGCCTCGTCGAACCGCGCGGTCGACCGGACCGTCCACCAGCCCACCGCGATGCCGACCAGGTCGGCCACGGCGTCCCACCACTCGCCGCCGCGGCCGGGCAGCAGGTTCGCCTGCACCAGTTCGCTGACCGGCACGTGCAGGAGCATGGGCACCAGCGCGAACCACTGGTTGGGGACCACCTTCATCAGTGCCCAGGTCGGCACGGCGAACAGGATCACGTGGGCGACCTTGTCGATGCCGGGGAACGAGAAGCCCCCCGCGTCGGGCGGGCTGGTGGTGTAGAGCCCCCACAGGTGGAACACCAGCGCGAGCGCGACGACGACCCACGGCACGAACGCGCGCCGGGTCGGGTCGGTCGGCTCCCCGATCATGTCAGCTTCTCGAGGATCAGCTCCCGCACGCGCGCGGCGTCAGCCTTGCCCTGCATCTGCTTCATCACCTGGCCGATCAGCGCACCGGCGGCCTGGACCTTGCCGTCGCGGATCTTGTCGGCCACGTCGGGGTTGGCGGCGATGACGGCGTCGACGGCCGCGCCCAGCGCCCCGTCGTCGGAGACCACGGCCAGGCCGCGCCCCTCGACCACCTCGGACGCCGTGCCCTCGCCGGCCAGCAGCCCGTCGAAGACCTCGCGGGCGAGCTTGTCGTTGACGGTGCCCGCGTCGACGAGCGCCTGCACCTCGGCGACCTGCGCCGGGGTGACGCCGACGTCGGCCAGCTCGACCCCGGCCTCGTTGGCGCGCCGGGCCAGCTCGCCCAGCCACCACTTGCGGGCGGACGCCGGGCTCGCGCCCGCGCCCACGGTCGCGTCGATCAGGTCGATGGAGCCGGCCGTGCCGTTGACGTCGCGCATCTCGAGGTCGGTGAAGCCCCACGCCTCCTGCAGGCGCGCGCGGCGCTCGGCCGGCGGCTCGGGCAGGGTGCCGCGCAGCTGCTCGACCCATTCGGAGCTGGGCGCCACCGGGACCAGGTCGGGCTCGGGGAAGTAGCGGTAGTCCTCCGCCTGCTCCTTCGAGCGGCCCGGCGAGGTGTAGCCCTCCTCGTGCCAGTGGCGAGTCTCCTGGTGCACGCGCCCGCCGTCGGCCAGGATCGCGCCCTGCCGCTGGATCTCGTAGGTGAGCGCGCCCTCGACCGAGCGCAGCGAGTTGATGTTCTTGGTCTCGGTGCGGGTACCCAGCACGTCGGAGCCCTTGGGCGCCAGCGACACGTTGGCGTCGCAGCGCATGTTGCCGGCCTCCATGCGGGCGTCGGATACCCCGAGGGCGAGCATGAGCTCGCGCAGGTGCGCGAGGTACGCCTTCGCCACGGCGGGTGCCTTGGCCCCCAGCCCCAGGACCGGGCGGGTGACGATCTCCATGAGCGGCGTCCCGGCGCGGTTGTAGTCGACCAGCGAGTGGCTGGCGTCGTGGATGCGCCCGGTCACACCGCCGTGCGTGAGCTTGCCGGCGTCCTCCTCCATGTGCACGCGCTCGATGTCGATGCGGTGCACCTCACCGTCGACCTCGATGTCAACGTGGCCGTCGAAGCAGATCGGCTCGTCGTACTGCGAGGTCTGGAAGTTCTTGGTCATGTCGGGGTAGAAGTAGTGCTTCCGCGAGAACCGGCCCCACGGCGCGATCGAGCAGTTCAGCGCCAGCCCGATGCGGATCGCCGACTCCACCGCCTTGCCGTTGACCACCGGCAGCGAGCCCGGCAGGCCGAGGCACACCGGGCACACCTTGGTGTTCGGCTCGCCGCCCGGAGTGTTGTCACAGCCGCAGAACATCTTGGACGCCGTGTTGAGCTCGACGTGGACCTCCAGGCCCAGCGCGGGGTCGAAGTCGGCGATGACGTCGTCGTAGTCCATCAGGTCGGTCATGTCAGGCCTCCACCCAGCGCTCGGCGATCCGGTCGGTCAGGACTCCCCCGTCGCGCTCGGCGAGCGCACGCTCGAGCGCGGCGCCCACGCGGTAGACGCGGTCGTCGGCCTGCGGCGGTGCCATCACCTGCAGGCCCACGGGCATCCCGTCCTCGGGGGCGACCCCGCACGGGAACGACCCGGCCGTGTTGCCCGCCATGTTGGAGGGGATCGTGCACAGGTCGGACTTGTACATCGCCAGCGGGTCGGACAGCTTCTCCCCCACCAGGAACGCCGTGGTCGGCGTCGCCGGGCTGACCAGGACGTCGACCTGCTCGAAGGCCGCGTCGAAGTCGCGGCTGATCAGGGTGCGCACCTTCTGGGCCGAGCCGTAGTAGGCGTCGTAGTAGCCGGAGCTCAGCGCGTAGGTGCCGATGATGATGCGGCGCTTGACCTCGGCGCCGAGGCCCTCGGCGCGGGTGAGGTTCATGACCTCCTCGGTCGAGCGGGTGCCGTCGTCGCCGGAGCGCAGCCCGTAGCGCATGGCGTCGTAGCGGGCCATGTTCGAGCTGACCTCGCTGGGCATGATCAGGTAGTAGGCGCCCAGCGCGTAGGTGAAGTGCGGGCAGGACACCTCGACCACCTCGGCGCCGGCCGCCTCGAGCGCGGCCACCGCCTCGCGGAAGCGCAGCTCGACGCCGGGCTCGTAGCCCTCGCCGCCGAGCTCCTTGACCACGCCGATGCGCATGCCGGCGATGTCGCCCGAGCGGGCGGCCTCGACGACCGGGGGCACGGGCGCGTCGATGGAGGTCGAGTCCATCGGGTCGTGCCCGCAGATGACCTCGTGCAGGAGGGCGGCGTCCAGGACGGTGCGGGCGCACGGGCCGGGCTGGTCGAGGCTGCTCGCCATCGCGATCACGCCGTAGCGGGACGCCCCGCCGTACGTCGGCTTCACGCCCACCGTGCCGGTGACCGCGCCCGGCTGGCGGATGGAGCCACCCGTGTCGGTGCCCAGCGCCAGCGGCGCCTGGAACGCGGCGAGGGCGGCGGCCGAGCCGCCGCCGGAGCCGCCGGGAATGCGGTCCAGGTCCCACGGGTTGCGGGTGGTGCCGTAGGCCGAGGTCTCGGTCGAGGAGCCCATCGCGAACTCGTCGAGGTTGGTCTTGCCAAGGACCACCAGGCCTGCGTCCAGCACGCGCTGCACGATCGTGGCGGAGTACGGAGGGCGCCAGCCCTCGAGGATCTTCGAGGCAGCCGTGGTGGGCACCCCGGCCTGGCAGAACAGGTCCTTGACGGCGATGGGGACGCCGGCCAGCGGGCCCAGCTCCTCCCCCGCGTCCAGCCGCGCGTCGACCGCGGCAGCCTGGGCACGCGCGCCCTCGGCGTCCACGTGCAGGAAGGCGTGGACGTCGCCGTCGACGCGCTCGATCTGGGCCAGGAAGGCCTCGGTGACCTCGACGGCGGTGAGCTCGCGCGCCGCGATGCGGCGGCCGAGGTCGGCGGCCGTGGCGGTGAGGATGTCGGCGGTCATCAGGCCTCCTCGCCCAGGATCCGCGGGACCAGGAACTTGCCCTCGTCGGTGGCGGGCGCGCCGGCCAGCGCCTGCTCCTGGGTGAGGCCCGGGCGCACGACGTCCTCGCGGAAGACGTTGGTCAGGGGCATGGCGTGCGACATCGGCGGCACGTCGGCGTCCGCGACCTCGGAGACCGAGGCCACCGCCTCGAGGATGATGGCGAGCTCGGGCGCCATGCGCTCCAGCTCCTGGTCGGTCAGCTCGATGCGCGCCAGCGCGGCGAGCTGCGCGACGTCGTCGGTGGTCAAGGCCACGGGAGGACTCCTGATCGGGTCGGGGACCCGCTCATCCTAGGCCCGGTCGCGTGCCCGGCGGACGTTTCGGTCACGCTACAAGCTGGCGACGATCCGGGACAGGTGTTGGGCCGGGCCGGGGGCGTCCTGTATCAAGGGGGCCATGTACCTGTTGCGCGTCGTCCTGCCCGATCGCCCCGGCACGCTCGGTGCCGTGGCGACCGCCCTGGGCCACGCCCAGGCCGACATCAACGCGGTCGAGATCGTGGAGAAGGGCACCGGCTACGTCATCGACGACTTCATGCTGACGCTGCCCGCCGACGCGCGGCCCGACCAGCTGGTCACCGCCTGCGCGGCGCTGCCCGACGTCGAGGTGTTGTGGGTCTCCTTCTACCCCGAGAACTGGGGCCTGCACGCCGACCTCGACGTGCTCGACGCCATGGCCGAGAGCCCCGAGCGCGCCGAGGTGCTGCTCACCGACAAGGCGCCCTCGACATTCCACTGTTCGTGGGCGCTCCTGGTCGACCGCGAGCGCGGCATGGTGCTGCACCGCAGCGCGCTGGCCCCCATCGGCACGCAGGTGCCGGTGGGCGTGTTCGGGGACCTGGCGACCGCCCACGTCGCCGAACTGCCCGCCGGCTGGCACGACGGGTGGGGCGAGGCCGCGGTCGCCGTGGCCCCCTGCCGCAGCGCCCACAGCATCGTGATCGGACGCCCTGGGCCCGAGTTCCGCAAGGCCGAGCTCGCCCGGCTGCGCCACCTGGCGCTGATGGCCAGCGAGCACGAGCACGCGGTGTGAGTCAGTAGCCCCGCAGCGTCAGGTACGCGAAGTAGCCGAAGGCGACCACCGCGACGAGGACCACGCCGAGGACCGTGATCGTCCACCAGCGTTGGTTGCGCTTGCTGCGTGTCGTGGGGACGTCCGCCGGCGCCCACTCGCCGACACGCGGCCGCACGCGCGGCGACGCGGAGCCGCTCAGGTCCAGGTCGGTGTTCAGTCCCTCCACGGCCCCCAGCGTACGCGTCTCACGATGCGGCGCACCGGTGTGCACGCGTGGGCCTGCGTCACCTACCCTGCTCCCATGGCCACGACCGCACGCACCCTCGCGCTGCCGTCGTTCACCGTGCCCGTGGGCTGTTGTCCGTGTTGTCGCGCCTGACTCCCTGAAGCCCCTGGCTCGGGAGTCGCGCACCAGCACCCTCCCGACAACACGCCAGATCCTCGGAGCACAGCCATGACCCTCGACCTCGTCTTCGTCGGCGCCGACGCCGGCCGCGCCGCCCTCGCCCAGCTGACCGCCGAACTCGGCGTCACCGTCCGCCTGCTCGGGCAGCGGGTGACCACGATGGAGATCTTCCCCGTCAACGTCCTCACCATCGAGGTGGACGCCGCAGCCGCGCAGGTGGACGCCACGGCGTCCTGGTTCGCCCGCCGCGGGATCCACCGCTTGCCCGTCGCCGCCTGACGGGCACACTGGCCCGATGAGCATGCGGGCGCAGGTCGAACGGTTGGTCGCGGCAGGGGTCCCGGACGTGGCGGGCGTCAGCGCCGACGAGTTCCGGGAGCTGGCCGCTGACCTGACCGGCGAGGGGGTGCTGTGCGTGCACCCCGAGCTCGCCGGACCCAGCCAACTGGCCCCGCTCCTGCGCCGCGGCGACCGCCCCGGCTTCGTGGTCGCGGACATGGACGACCTCGACGCCTTCGACCCCATCGAGTCCGTGGTGGTCCCCGATCGTGCCCTCTACCTCGTGCACGGGGTCGACCGTGGGGACGACCTGCTCGGGTGGACCCCCGACCGGGCACTGCCCGAGATCCTCGCCCGCGGCCGGAGCCCGCTGACGATCGGCGAGGGCATCAGCTGGCTCCTCCAGGCCCCAGAGGTGCTCGAACCCAACCGGTGCTTCATGTGCATCGGCTCCCGCAAGCGCAAGGACCGCGGGCTCGACGCCCGCACCCCGGCCATCTGGATCAGCCGCGGGACCGGGCGCGACGGCGCCGACCGGCGCGATGTCCCCAAGGTCGGGTGGTGCTGGGCCGGCAACCACCACACCTGGCTGGGCTTCGCGTCGGCCCTCAGCCGAAGCTGACGTCAGCGCCGCCGGCATTGGGCACGTCCCCGCGCGGGTGCGTTCCCTGACGGTCGACCAGCCACTCGTAACCGAGACGGGTGACCCACGCGAGGATGCCGGGTGCGGTCTGGGTGAGCTCGAAGTCGCCGTGCGTCTTGGCCCGGTGGGCGAAGCGGCCCAGTGGGGCGAGGTTGGCTGCCCGCGTCTGCCCCCGGGTGCCGTCGTCGCGCCACGGGTCGGAGTGGTCGAGGTCGAGCCCCCGGGAACCGCGCACCGAGAACGGGAACATCTCGAACGGGTCCCGCGCCCGCACGTGCCGGCCGATGCCGACGGGCACCTCGTAGGCGTCGACCTGCGGGTGGTCGGCGAGGTCGACCACCGGCAGGACCCGGATCCGGTGGTGCTGGAGCAACTCGGCGAGGTGGGCCTTGAGCACCGGCCCGAGGTCGCCCTCGGTGCGCACGACCTCGCTGTCGGGGCTGAGGTGCACCACGACCGTCGCCTCGGGGCGACGCAGGGTGCCGGCGGCGTCGGATGCGGCGGTCGGCGTCGCGAGCCGGACCAGACCCTCCGCGCGCAGGACGTCGACCTGCTCGGTCGACCCCGCCGCGACCTCCTGTCGGACGTAGCCGTCCACCGCGGCCTCCAACAGCACGGCTCCCGCCGTGCGCAGCCGGGCCACCAGCGTGCTCATGCCGTCCCCGTCGTGGGTGACCCGCACGAACTGCTCACCCCGCGCCCGTTCGGCGCGCGCAGCGGCCGCCTCGGTGTCGGCCGCCACGATGAGCCCGGCGAGCTTGCGCAGGACGCGGCGCCAGGCGAGCCGGCCGAGGCAGGGCTCCACGAGGCGGTCCACGCGGGCGGCGGCCGCCCGGTCGAGGTCGCGCATCCCCTTGGCCTGGGCAACCTGCAGGCCCTGCCAGAGTTCGACGCGACCTGCCAGCAGGGCCGCCCACGTGCGCGGCAGGCGGTGCCGCAGGTCCATCACGTCGGACACCAGCGCGGAGGCGGCCGGGATCGTCACGCCCAGCAGGGGCGCCAGTTCGGCGTACAGGAACTCGGCCACGAGCGGCGTGCCCTCGTGCCCCGACCGGACGAGCCGCTCGGCCCCGGGGGCCGGGTTCGACGCGACCGTGTCGTGCAGGTCGACCAACCCCGCCACCAGCAGGGCCTTCGTGGCGCCCAGCGAGCGCTCCAACGACAGCACGCCGAGCAGCTCATCGGCCACCCGCCGAGCCTCCGCCCGCCTGCCCTCGTCCATGTCACCACGCTAGGACTCGCCGCCGACATTTTCGGACGCGCGTTCGACCATCCGGCATCGTTGCTTGTGCTGTGCGTACTGACCGGATGGACACCATCCTCTTCCTCGGCTTCGCCGCGGCCTACCTCGCCCTCCTCGTGTGGGGCGTCCGCCTCGCGATGCGCAACGGGTGGTGGACGCCCGCCAACATCCCCCTCCTCGTCGTCGCGGCGCTCGTCTACGACAACCTGGTGCTCGGCCTGGGTTCCTTCATCGGCGAGGGCCCACTCCTCGAGGGCCTCAACTACGGCCGCTACTGGATCCACGCCGCGATCACCCCCACGCTCGTCGCCTGGGCGCTGCACACCCTGCGCCGAGCCGGTTTCGGGTGGGCGCAGTCGCGGGCCTACCAGGTGCTGTCGATCGGCGCCGCGCTGGCGCTCACCGTCGTGGAGTACTTCCTCGAGGTGCGCGGCCTGCACCTCGTGCCGCAGGAGGAGTACGGCGTCCTGTCCTACGGCAGCGCCGAACCCGCCACCGGCCCGCCGCTGATGGTGCTCGTCGTCGCGGCGTTCCTCGTCGTCGCCGGCGCGCTGGTCTGGCGGAAGCAGAAGTGGCCGTGGCTGTTCGTGGGTGCGGTGGTCATGACGATCGGCAGCGGCGTGCAGCTACCCCTGCCCAGCGGCGCCATCACCAACGCGTTCGAGCTCACCCTGCTGGTGTCGATCATGGCCACCAAGGCCTTCCAGGACCGCAACGACCACAGCCGGGATCTCAGTCCAGCGCGCTGAGGCCCTTCTCCAGCAGCGCCTCGAACCGCTCGGCGTCCAGGATCAGCACGCCGAGGCTCTCGGCCTTGGTGTACTTCGACCCCGAGGACTCCCCCGCCACGAGCACCGACGTCTTCTTCGACACCGAGCCGGCCGCCTTGCCGCCGCGCGCCTCGATCGCCTCCTGCGCGGTGTCGCGCGTGTACCCCGGCACCGCCCCGGTCACCACGACGGTGAGGCCTTGCAGCGTCTGCTCCACGGTCGGGACGGCATCGGCCGCCGGCTCGTCGGCCAGCACGCAGCCGGCCGCCTGCCACTTCTCGACGATCGCGCGGTGCCAGTCGACCGCGAACCACTCGGTGATGGACGCCGCCAGCGTGGGCCCGATGCCGTCGACCGCCGACAGCTCCTCCTCCGACGCGGACGACAGCGCCTCCACGCTCGGGAACGCCCGCGCGACGTCGGGGGCCACGCCCTTGCTGATGTGCCGGATCGACAGCGCGACCAGGAACTTCGCCCACGGGCGGGTCTTCGCCCCCTCCAGGTTGGCCAGCAGCTTCTTGGCGTTCGCGTTCAGCACCCCGGCCTTGGTCGTGAAGAAGTCGGACTTCGCCAGGTCCTCCTCGGTCAGCGCGAACAGGTCGCCCTCGTCCTCGATCAGCCCGGCCGACAGCAGGGCGTCCGCCGCCTGGAAGCCGAGGTTCTCGATGTCGAGCGCGGTGCGCGACGCGACGAAGAACACCCGCTCGCGCAGCTGGCTGGGGCACGAGCGCGTGTTGGGGCAGCGCAGGTCCTTGTCGCCCTCCTTCTGCTCCACCAGTTCGGTGCCGCAGCCCGGGCAGTGCGTGGGCATGACCCAGGCGGGCAGGCCCTCGGGGCGCAGCGCCAGCACCGGCCCCAGGATCTCGGGGATGACGTCGCCGGCCTTGCGCAGCACCACGGTGTCGCCGGGGCGGACGTCCTTGCGGGCCACCTCGTGCGCGTTGTGCAGCGTCGCCATCTCGACGGTCGAGCCGGCCACGACCACCGGCTCCATCACGCCGTAGGGCGTGACGCGCCCGGTGCGGCCGGTGTTGACCTCGATGCGCAGCAGCTTGGTGTTGACCTCCTCGGGCGGGTACTTGAACGCGATCGCCCACCGCGGGGCCCGCGAGGTGGAGCCCAGCTCGCGCTGCCGCGCCCGGTCGTCGACCTTGAGCACGATGCCGTCCATCTCGTGCTCGAGGTCGTGGCGGCGCCCCGCCATGGTCTCGATGTAGGCCAGCGCGGCCGCGAGGTCGGGCACGACCACGTTGTGCGTGCTCACGGGCAGCCCCCACGCACGCAGCAGGTCGTACCCCTCCGACTGCCGCTGGGGCGCCTGCCCCGAGCTCGCGCCGATGCCGTGGCACAGGAAGCGCAGCTTGCGGGACGCCGTGACCCGCGGGTCCTTCTGCCGCAGCGACCCGGCCGCGGAGTTGCGCGGGTTGGCGAACCGCGCACGCCCGGCCTCCTCCAGCGACGCGTTCAGCGCGGCGAACGCGGCCGGGGTCATGAACACCTCGCCGCGCACCTCGACCAGGTCGGGGGCGTCGTCAGCCAGCGTCAGCGGGATGTCGGCGATCGTGCGCACGTTGGCCGTCACGTCCTCCCCGTAGCGGCCGTCGCCCCGCGTGGCCGCCGTGGCCAGGCGCCGGTTGCGGTAGACGAGGTCGAGGGCGAGGCCGTCGATCTTCACCTCGCACAGCAGCTCGGCCGGACCGCCCAGGCGGGCGTACCAGCGCTCGACCTCCTCGGTGGAGAAGGCGTTGTCGAGGCTCATCATCGGCTCGAGGTGCTCGACCGCGGCGAACGTCGCCGAAAGGCCGCCGCCCACCTGCTGGGAGGGCGACTCGGGCGTGACGAACTCGGGGTGGGCCTCCTCCAGCGCCTGCAACTCGGCCATGAGCACGTCGAAGCCCGCGTCGGTGAGCGTGGGGGCGTCCAGCACGTAGTACTGGAACCGCGCGTCGTTGATCTGCTGCGCGAGCTCGGCGTGGCGGGACTGGTCCTCGGCTTCGGTCACGACCTGAAACCTACCGCGCCGGACCGACAATCAGCGGGAGAGTTCCTCGTCCATCCGCTCGGCGGTGGTGCGCAGCGCCCGCAGCACCGCGGAGACCGCGGCCGGCGTCCAGCCCGCCAGCCCGCAGGCGGGCGTCAGCACGACCCGGTCGAGCACGACCGGCCCCAGCTCGAGGGGGCGCAGGGCCCCCAGCACACGCCGCGTCAGCGCGTCGGCCGACAGCGGCACCCCGGACGCCGTGGGTGCGGCCCCGAGCCACAGCTCCTTCCCGTCCTCGATCAGCGGCGCGAGGGCGTCCCAGGCTGCGCGGGAGAGCAGGTCCTGGTCGAGCGCGACGCCGGTGAAGCCGGCCCCGTGCGGCCCGAGCACCAGGCCGACGTCGAGCCCCGGTGCGCAGCAATGCAGCACGTGGCCGCCCAGCTCGCGCAGCAGTTCGACGGCCTCGGGTCGGTCGACCGCGCGGTGGCGGAAGTAGCCGCCCTCGGTCGGCACGGCGCCGGCCAGCACCGCCGGCAGCGCGGGCTCGTCGACCTGCACCAGCACCTCGACCCCGGGCAGGCGGCGTTCGACGTCAGCCACCAAGTCGCGCACGCCGGCGGCAATCGACTGCGCCACGTCGCGGCGCGCGCCGCGGTCGGCGAGCACGCGGCCGCCCAGCGGCCGGAACACGGATGCGGCGAGCGTCCACGGGCCGGTGACGGCCACCTTCAACGGCCCGGTGAGCCCCTGCGCGTTCTCCTCCAGCACGTCGAGGTCGTCGCGCAGCGCGGCCCTCGCGCGACGCTGGTCCACGCCGGGCACGGCGGCCAGCCGCCACTCCCCGGCCGACAGCTCGGCGCCCAACCCGTCCAGCAGGCCGAGCGCGCGCCCGACCATCCCGGTCCACGGCCCCCGCGCCGGGAACTCCGGCAGCCACGGCACCGACACGGCCTCCAGGGCGAGCCGGACGCCGGCGCCCAGGTCGGTCCCGGGCAGCGACCCGATCGCGGACGTCCTCACCGGGCACCCGCGATCGTCGCGGCCCCGACCACGAGGTCGCCGTCGTAGAGCACCGCGGCCTGGCCGGGCGCGATCCCGAAGGCCGGCTCGTCGAGCGCGATCCGGACGCCCTCGGCGTCGGCCTCGATCCCGCACGGCAGCGGCGTCCCGTGGGCGCGGACCTGGACGAGCCCCCGCCACGAGCCCAGGCGCGGCTCGGCGACCGCCCACGTCGGCCGGATGCCGGTGATCTCGCTCACGGCCAGCGCCTCGTGCGGACCGACCGTCACCGTGTTGTCGACCGGCGAGATCGCCAGCACGTAGCGCGGCTGGCCGTCGGCGGCGGGCACCCCGAGGCGCAGCCCCTTGCGCTGGCCGACGGTGAACCGGTGGTGGCCGCCGTGGGTGCCGAGGACCGCGCCCGCGGCGTCCACGACCTCGCCGGGCCGCTCGCCCAGCGCACGGTCGAGGAAGCCGGCGGTGTCGCCGTCGGCGATGAAGCAGATGTCGTGGCTGTCGGGCTTGGACGCGACCCGCAGGCCGAGCGCCTCGGCCTCGGCGCGCACGTCGGCCTTGACGGTCCCGTACAGGGGGAACAGCGAGCGGCGCAGCTGCGCCTGGGTCAGGACGCCGAGCACATAGCTCTGGTCCTTGGCGGCGTCGGCGGCGCGGTACAGCTCGGCGTCCTCGCCGGCGAACCCGAGCCGCGCGTAGTGGCCCGTCGCCACCGCGTCGAAGCCGAGGGCCACCCCCCGCTCGAGCACGGCGGCGAACTTGATCTTCTCGTTGCAGCGCAGGCACGGGTTGGGCGTGCGGCCGGCGGCGTACTCGGCGACGAAGTCCTCCACGACGTCGGCGTGGAAGCGGTCGGAGAAGTCCCAGACGTAGAAGGGGATGCCCAGGGTGTCGGCCACCCGACGGGCGTCGTTGGAGTCCTCCAGCGAGCAGCAGCCGCGCGACCCGGACCGGTAGAGCTCGGGGTTGCGGTTCAGCGCCAGGTGGACGCCGGTGACCTCGTGGCCCTCCGCCACGAGGCGCGCGGCGGCGACGGAGGAGTCGACTCCCCCGGACATCGCGACCAGGACACGCACCCGATGAATCCTAGGCGGACGCCGCGCGGGCCCGGGACACGGCCGCCGGCCAGGCGTCCAGGACCGCGGTCACGTCGGCGGGGGTCGTGGTCCAGCCCAGCGAGAACCGCAGCGACCCGGTGGCCGCCTCCTCCCCCAGGCCCATCGCCAGCACGACCTCGCTGGGCTGCTGGACGCCGGCCGTGCACGCCGAACCGGTGGAGCAGTCGATGCCCGCGGCGTCCAGCAGCAGGAGCACGTCGTCGGCCCGGACGCCGTCCACCGTCACGTGGCAGATCGAGGGGCTCACGTCGGCGGGCCCGTTGACCCGGACGCCCTCCACGCGGGTGAGGCCCGCGACCAGCACCTCCCGGAGCCGGGCGAGCCGCGGCCCCTCTTGTGCCAAGGCGGCCACGGCCGCGGCGGCCGCCACCGCGAACCCCACCGCCAGCGCGACCGGCACGGTCCCCGACCGCAACCGGCGCTCCTGCCCGCCGCCGTGGCTGACCACGGCCAGCGGGGCGTCGCGACGCAGGACGAGCGCACCGACCCCGACCGGCCCGCCGAGCTTGTGCGCCGAGACGGTCAGGGCGTCCAGCCCCGAGTCGGCGAACGACACCGGTACGTGACCGACCGCCTGCACGGCGTCGCTGTGCGATCGGACGCCGGCCCTGCGGCAGGCCTGCACGAAGGACCCGATCGGCTGCAGCGCGCCGGTCTCGTTGTTGGCCCACATCACCGAGGCCCACGCGACATCGCGCGTGAGCTGGGCCAGCCCCGACGCCCGCAGGACGCCCGCGCGGTCGACCGGCAGCCACACGGCCCGCTCCCCCAGCGCCCGGACGGCGTGGGCGACCGCCGGGTGCTCGACCGTGGACGCGGCCACCCGTGGCCGCCCGGTCGTCTCCCCCAGCGCCGCGGCGCCGCTGACCAGGAGGTGGTCGGCCTCGGTGCCCCCGCCGGTGAACACGACCTCGCCGGGATGCGCGTCGAGCGCGTCGGCGAGCTGCTCGCGGGCGTCCTCGAGGAGCGCGCGGGCGTGGCGGCCGGAGCCGTGGAGGGAGCTGGCGTTCCCGGTCACGTCGAGGGCGGCGAGCATGGCCGACCGAGCCTCCTCGCGCAGCGGCGTGGAGGCCGCGTGGTCCAGGTAGACGCGTCGCACCGTGCCCTCCTCGTGCGCCGAGTCTAGAGGGAGCGCGAATGGACCGGACTGTTCCTTTACGGCAGAATGAATCGTCCGCCCTCACCCCACCGGGGCTGACCGCGAGTCCGAGTCCGTCGATCGAGAGTGGTGTCCGTGCGCCCTTCGCTGCCCCGACCGGTGGATTCGTCCATCCTCGGTGCCCACGTGGTCGACGGCGGCACCCGCTTCGCGCTCTGGGCCCCCCGTGCGACCCGCGTCGAACTCGCCCTGGTGGACACCGACCGCCGCCAGACCAACCACGACCTGGTCCGGCACAACGACGGCGTGTGGGAACTCCTGGTCCCCGACGTCGGTCCGGGCCAGCGCTACGGCTACCGCGTCCACGGCCCCTGGAGCCCCGAGACCGGCCAGCGGTTCAACCCCGCCAAGCTGCTCGTCGACCCGTACGCGCGGGCGATCACCGGCGGCGTCGACTACTCCGGCCCGATCAGCGACCACACCCCCGAATCGAACTACCTGCCCGACCCGCGCGACTCGTTCGCGTCGGTCCCCCTGAGCGTCGTCGTGGCCGACACGCCCCCGCCGCGCCCGCTGGCCACCCCGATCACCGAGGACCAGCTGGTCGTGTACGAGACCCACCTCAAGGGCTACACCCAGCTACACCCGGCCGTCCCCGAGCACCTGCGCGGCACCTACCTGGGCCTGGCGTACCCCGCGGTGGTCCAGCACATCAAGAAGCTGGGCGTGAACGCCGTCGAGCTGCTGCCGGTGCACCACTTCATCTCCGAGCCGTTCGCGATCGGCAAGGGCCTGGTCAACTACTGGGGCTACAACACGCTGGGCTTCTTCGCCCCGCACGCGCCCTACTCGAGCTCGGGCACCCTCGGCCAGCAGGTCACCGAGTTCAAGGAGATGGTCTCGGCCCTCCACGACGAGGGCATCGCCGTCATCCTCGACGTGGTCTACAACCACACCGCCGAGGGCGGCCACGAGGGCCCGACGCTGAGCTTCCGGGGCATCGACCACGCCGGCTACTACCGGCTGACCTCCGACCTGCGCAACGACTACGACGTCACCGGCACCGGCAACGCCGTCGACACGTCGATGGGCGGCGTCCTCGACCTCATCCTCGACTCGCTGCGCTACTGGGTTCGCGACATGGGCGTCGACGGGTTCCGCTTCGACCTGTGCACCACGCTGATCCGCGACCAACTGCACCACGTGCAGCAGAGCCACGAGTTCAAGCAGGCGGTCGCCGAGGACCCGGTCCTGTCGAAGGCCGTCATGATCACCGAGCCGTGGGACCTCGGCCCCTACGGCTACCAGGTCGGCCGCTGGGGCCGGGGCTGGAGCGAGTGGAACGACCGGTTCCGCGGCTTCACCCGCGACTTCTGGCGCGGCGCGGTCTTCGGCGTGGAGGAGCTGGCCACCCGGCTCGCGGGGTCGGCCGACATCTTCGACCACGACGGACGCCCCGCCACCAGCTCGGTCAACTTCGTCACCGCGCACGACGGGTTCACGCTGCGCGACGTCGTCACCTACGACCTCAAGCACAACGAGGCCAACGGGGAGCGCAACCGCGACGGCGCCGACGACAACCGGTCCTGGAACCACGGCTACGAGGGCGAGACCGAGGACGCCGCGATCAACGCCGCCCGCCGCCGCACGATGCGTAACATGATGGCCACCCTGCTGCTGAGCTCGGGCATGCCCATGGTGCTCGCCGGCGACGAGATGGGCCGCACCCAGCAGGGCAACAACAACGCCTACTGCCAGGACACCCCGCTGTCGTGGGTGCACTGGACCGAGACCGACGAGTGGGACGACCAGCTCGCGCTCACCCGCAAGCTGCTCGACCTGCGCCGCAAGCACCCAGTGCTCCGCCCCGCCGCGTACCGCTCGCGCGCCGAGGTGATCGGCGAGCACGACGAGGGGCTGGGCCGCACCGAGTCCGCCTGGTTCAACGAGCACGGCACCGAGATGACGATCGAGAACTGGCACGACGGCGCACGCCGGAGCCTGGGCATGTACGTCTCGGACCGCCGCGACGCGTTCTACGTCTTCTTCCACGCCGGGATCGAGCCCCTCGCGATCACGCTGCCCGGGCAGCCCTGGTCCAGCGGCTACCGGATCATGGCGCACACCGGCACCCCCGACGAACTGCGGATGACGGCCCTCGCACCGGGTCGCCGGGTGGTCCTCCCCGGCCGCACCGTGGTCGTGATGAAGGCCACCGTGGCCAGCCGGCGTCCGTTTGCGGAACGTCGCCGCTGACTCTGCGGGTGCAGTAGCGTGGTCGGCGTGACGCAGCGCAACGTGACCCAGTCCAAGACCACCGCCGCCACCACGCCGAAGAAGGCGGCCCCCGCGACCGCGCCCACCCGGGTGCCGGTCGACCTCTCCCCCACGAAGACCGTCGTGCGCGGCTTCGGCCGCATCCCGGTCACCAAGGTCTCGCCCGTCATCGAGGGCGGCGCCTACGCCGCCAAGGCGACCGTCGGGGAGCTCGTCCCGATCCGGGCGCGGGTGTTCCGCGAGGGCCACGACGCCGTCAACGCGTCGGTCATCGTCACCGACCCGTCCGGCCGCGAGACCCGCCACGACATGACCCCCCTCGAACCCCGCGGCCTCGACCCGTGGGAGGCCTGGGTCCGGTTCGAGGTCGAGGGCGCCCACACCTTCCGGGTCGAGGGTTGGTCCGACCCCTGGGGCACCTGGCTGCACAACGCCGAGGCGAAGCTGCCCGCCGGCGTCGACATCGAGCTGGTCTGCATGGAGGGTCGCGACCTGTTCGAGCGCACCGCCAGGGCCGCGGACGAGGCCGGCGACCCGGTCGAGGCGTCCATCCTGCGCGCGACCGCCCAGCTGCTGATCCCGCAGCGTCCGGCCGAGGACCTGCTCGACGTGGCGACCGGCAGCGGCCTGGCCAAGGCCATGCGCAAGTACGGGCCCCGCGAACTGGTCTCCCCCACCGCCGACTTCCCGATCTTCGTCGACCGCCGCAAGGCACTGTTCGCCTCCTGGTACGAGTTCTTCCCGCGCTCGGAGGGCGCCACCTACGACGCCGAGACGGACACCTGGACCTCGGGCACCTTCGACGACTGCCACCAGCGGCTCGAAGAGGTCGCCGCGATGGGCTTCGACGTCGTCTACTTCCCGCCCATCCACCCGATCGGCACCGCGTTCAAGAAGGGCAAGAACAACTCCCTCGACGCGACCGAGAAGGACCCGGGCTCGCCGTGGGCCGTCGGCAGCCCCGACGGCGGCCACGACGCGATCCACCCCGACCTGGGCGACTGGGAGAGCTTCGACCGGCTGGTGGCCAAGGCCAAGCAGCTCGGCATCGAGATCGCCCTCGACTTCGCGCTGCAGGCCAGCCCCGACCACCCGTGGGTGACCGACCACCCCGAGTGGTTCACCACCCGTCTGGACGGCACGATCGCCTACGCCGAGAACCCGCCGAAGAAGTACCAGGACATCTACCCGATCAACTTCGACAACGACCCCGAGGGCATCTACAACGAGGTGCTGCGGGTCCTGAAGCTGTGGATCAGCCACGGCGTGAAGATCTTCCGCGTCGACAACCCGCACACCAAGCCGGTGCAGTTCTGGGCCTGGGTCTTCGAGCAGGTCCGCGCCACCGACCCCGACGTGCTGTTCTTCGCCGAGGCCTTCACCAAGCCCGAGATGATGCACGCCCTGGGCAAGGTCGGCTTCCACACCAGCTACACGTACTTCACGTGGCGCGTGGCCAAGGGCGAGATCGAGGAGTACATGGGCGAGCTGTCCCGTGACATGGACTCCTTCTACCGCCCGAACTTCTTCGTCAACACCCCCGACATCAACCCGTTCCACCTGCAGTCGGGCAACCCGGCCATCTTCGCCATCCGCGCGATCCTGGCCGCGATGCTGTCGCCGGCGTGGGGCGTGTACTCGGGCTTCGAGCTGTTCGAGCACGTGCCGAACGCCCCCGGGCGCGAGGAGTACCTGGACTCCGAGAAGTACGAGTTCCGCCCCCGCGACTACAACGCCCAGCCGAACCTGAACATGCTGATGGGCACGCTGAACGCGATCCGGCAGAACCACCGCGCCCTCCAGCAGTTGCGGCGGATCGACTTCCACACCGCGCCGCACGAGAAGCTGCTGGCCTTCAGCAAGGTCGACGGCGACAGCAAGGTGGTCGTGATCGTGTCCCTCGACCCCGACAACACCGTCGAGTCCGAGGTGCACCTCGACCTCACCAAGCTGGGGCTCGCGCCCGACGCCCCGCTGCGCGTGCGCGACGAGCTCACCGGCGCCACGTTCACGTGGGGCGCCCGCAACTTCGTCCGGCTCACCCCCGCGAACCCGGCCCACATCCTGGTGGTCGTGTGACGGGGCTCGACCGCGCCTGGGAGCGCCACCTCGAGACGGTCCGCTGGTTCGGGGGCAAGGGCGCCGGCGCGCGCATCGTGCGCCGCGACGTCCTGCCCGCGTGGACGCCCCCGGGCGTCGAGCCGGCCGTGCGCAGCGAGGTGGCCACCCTGGCCTACCCCGACGGCCACACCGAGCACTACCACCTGCTGGTGGCCCACCACCCGGCCGGGCGCGAGGCGTCCGGCACGGTGCTGGGCACCGACGAGGTGGACGGCGAGCCGATGCAGGTCGTCGACGCCACCACCGACCCCGCGGCGCTGGCGGCGTTCGTGGCCGCGACCCAGCCCGACTTCGCCGACCACCCGGTCAAGGTGTGGTCCGGCGAGCAGTCGAACACGACGTTGGTCCTGGACGACACCGACCTGTACAAGCTGTTCCGGCGGGTCGAGCCCGGCCCGAACCTGGACGCCGAGGTGCTGCTCGCCCTGGGCGGGGGCACGGTCCCGGCCGTGCACGGCCGGCTCACCGGGGCATGGCCCCAGGGCGGGACGACCGACCTCGGCCTGGTGATCGAGCGCGTGGTCGGCGCCGAGGACGGCTGGGAGCTGGCCACCCGCACCTGCACCGCGGGGGCCGACTTCGTCGAGGCGGCGGGCGACCTCGGCGTCGCGCTGCGCGCGGTGCACGGACGCCTCGCGGACGCGTTCGGCGCCCACGTGCTCCCCGGTGACGAGGTCGCCGACACCATGGGTGCCCGGCTCGACGCGGCGGTCACGGCCGCCCCGGAGCTGGCGCCCCACGCCGAGACCGTCCGCGCCGCGTTCGAGGCGCTGCGGGGCCGGACGCTCCCGGTGCAGCGCGTGCACGGGGACTTCCACCTCGGCCAGACCCTGCACAGCCCCACGGGCTGGACGATCATCGACTTCGAGGGCGAGCCGGCCAAGACCGCCGCCGAACGCCGCGCCTTCGACTCGGTGTGGCGGGACGTGGCCGGCATGGTGCGGTCCTTCGACTACGTGCGCAGCGCCCACCCCGAGCCGTCGTCGCCCGAGGCCGTGGCCTGGGCCGACGCGTGCCGCGACGCGTTCCTCGCCGGGTACGGCGACGGGGCAGACGCCGACGTCCTGGCCGCGTACGTCCTTGACAAGGCCGTGTATGAAGTCTTGTATGAGTTGCGCAATCGCCCCGACTGGGTCGGGATCCCCCTGCGAGCCATCCAGGAGTCCAACCCGTAGGAGGGGGACGAGTACCCGGGGGGAACGCATGGCCGTGCGGCTGCTCCCCGAGTGAGGCCGGAACACTCCGCGGACCTCGCCGGGGTTCCGACACCGACCCCGCGCGAAGCACTAGGGTGGAGTGACCGACCAGCGTTAGGAGAGGCGATGGCACACGATCCGTTCGGCGGATTGACCGGATGGGATCTCGAGGGGTTCCACAACGGCGGCGACACCGAGGTCTGGAGGCGGCTCGGCTCCCACGTCGTGACGCTCCACGACGACGAGCGTGGTGAGGTTACCGGCACCCGGTTCGCGGTCTGGGCGCCCAACGCGCAAGAGGTGCGCATCAACGCAGACTTCAACTGGTGGACCGGCGACGCCATGCACCTGGTCCCCGGGTCGGGCGTCTGGGCGCTGTTCGTCGAGGGCGTCGGCGACGGCACGCTGTACAAGTACAACATCCTCGGCGCCGACGGCGTGTGGCGGGAGAAGGTCGACCCGATGGCGTTCTTCGCCGAGCAGGCGCCCGCCAACAGCTCGATCGTCTACACCTCCCAGATGGGCTGGGGCGACGACGCGTGGATGGAGGCCCGCAAGACCAAGAACATGCAGGTCGAGCCCATGAGCATCTACGAGGTTCACCTCGCCAGCTGGCGCAAGGGCAAGACCTACCTCGAGCTGGCCGACGAGCTGGTCGAGTACGTCACGTGGCAGGGCTACACCCACGTCGAGCTGATGCCGATCACCGAGCACCCGTTCGAGCCGAGCTGGGGCTACCAGGTCACCAACTACTTCGCCCCGCAGAGCCGCCTCGGCAAGCCCGACGAGTTCCGCTACCTCGTCGACCGCCTGCACCAGGCCGGCATCGGCGTCATCCTCGACTGGGTGCCCGGGCACTTCCCGAAGGACGAGTGGGCCCTGGGCCGCTTCGACGGCACCGCCCTCTACGAGCACGCCGACCCGCGCCAGGGCGAGCACACCGAATGGGGCACCTACATCTTCAACTACGGCCGCAACGAGGTGAAGAGCTTCCTCGTCTCCAACGCGCTGTACTGGGTGCAGGAGTTCCACATCGACGCGTTGCGCGTCGACGCGGTGGCGTCCATGCTCTACCTCGACTACAGCCGCGAGCCCGGCGCCTGGGTGCCCAACGAGTTCGGCGGCAACCACAACCTCGAGGCGATCGACTTCCTGCGCTACGTCAACCGCCACCTCTACGAGCGGGTGCCCGGCGTCACGATGATCGCCGAGGAGTCGACCTCGTTCGGCGGCGTCACCCAGCCGACCAACCTCGGCGGCCTGGGCTTCGGCTTCAAGTGGAACATGGGCTGGATGAACGACTCGCTGCGCTACCTGGCGCTCGAGCCGATCTACCGCCAGTGGCACCACCACGAGATGACGTTCGCGATGGTGTACCAGTACTCCGAGAACTTCATCCTGCCGATCAGCCACGACGAGGTCGTGCACGGCAAGGGGTCGATGATCAACAAGATCCCGCAGGACGCGTGGCGCCAGTTCGCCACCCTACGCGCGTTCTACTCCTTCATGTGGTCCTTCCCGGGCAAGCAGCTGCTGTTCATGGGGCAGGAGTTCGGCCAGCGGTCGGAGTTCAACGAGGCCGTCAGCCTCGAGTGGTGGGTCAGCGACCTGTGGGGCCACCACGGCCTGCAGCGCATGATCAAGGACCTCAACGAGCTGTACAAGGCCCACCCGGCCCTGTGGAAGCTGGACAACGACCCGTACGGGTTCCAGTGGATCAACGCCGACGACGCGGGCCGCAACGCCTACTCGTGGGTGCGCCGTGACGGCGAGGGCCAGCAGATCGCGGTCGTGGTCAACTTCAGCTCCGAGCCCTGGTACGACTACGAGATCGGCCTGCCCGAGACCGGCCGCTGGACGGAGATCTTCAACTCCGACGCGACCGTCTACGACGGCTCCGGCATCGGCAACTTCGGCGGCGTGGACGCCCACGAGGGCGACTGGGGCGGCTTCCCGGCCCGCGCGACCGTCCAGGTTCCGCCGCTGGGTGCGGTCTTCTTCCGGCTCGACGAGCCGGCCGAGGACGCCGAGCCCCGCCGCGCGATCGTCGAGGACGAGGTGGACGTGACCGCGCCGGTCGACGCCGCCGACGTCGAGGCGTCCGAGTAGGTGACGACGCAGGAGCCGCGCCGGCAGGAGGAGCGCGTGGCGGCCGATGACTGGCCCGCCCGCCGCGACCTCCACCGGCGCGGCTTCCGCCTGGAGGGGCGCCTGCGGCAGGCCCGGGCGTCCGGCGACCGCTTCGTCGACGAGCTGGTGTACGGACGCCTCGCGGGCGAGCCGGCCGGCCGCGAGGCCTTCACGCACGTGATGAACTCCGTCACCCCGCGCAAGCGGCTGATCGCGCACGCCCTCGTGACCGACGAGGCGGGGCGCGTGCTGCTGTGCGAGACCTCCTTCAAGGCCGACTTCGAGCTGCCCGGCGGCATCGTGGAGCCCGGCGAGTCGCCCCGGCTGGCCTGCGAGCGCGAGATGGTCGAGGAGATGGGCGCCTCCCCCGGCGTCGGCGACGTGCTGGTCGTCGACTGGCTGCGCCCCTACAAGGGCTGGGAGGACGCGATCGAGCTGGTCTTCGCCTCCCCGGTGGTGGCCGAGGCCGACAAGGCCCGGTTCGTTCCCGACGGGGTCGAGATCCTGGCCCTCCATTGGCTGGACCCGGCCGACCTCGACACCGTGATGACCCCGTTCGGCGCCGACCGGGCCCGGTCCGCGGTGGCCGCGCTGGCGTCCGCCCGGACGACCTACACCGAGGGCGGACTGCCCGTCGAGTAGCATGCGCGCCGTGACCGACCGCGAGCCCGCACTGTCCGCCATCGACCCCGAACTGCGCTCCGACGTCCGCCGCGTCTCGACGCTGCTGGGCGAGAGCCTCGTCCGCCAGGGCGGCCAGCGCCTCCTCGACCTGGTCGAGCAGGTGCGCGTCCAGGTCAAGCAGGCGCGCACCGAGTCCTCGCCGGACGCCGCGGCCGCGGCCCGCGACACCCTCACCGGCCTCGACCTGGACGACGCCACCGCGCTCGTGCGCGCGTTCGCCACCTACTTCCAGCTGGCCAACACCGCCGAGCAGGTGCACCGCGTGCGGTCCATCGACGCGGCGGACGCCGACAGCGGCTGGCTCGAGCGGGCCGTCGCCGCGATCGTCGCCGAGGGCGGGCCGGAGCTCCTGGCCGAGACCATCGGCGAGACCGACCTGCGCCCGGTGTTCACCGCCCACCCGACCGAGGCGTCCCGGCGGTCGGTGCTGCTCAAGCTCAAGGACGTCGCTGACGTGCTCGCTGCCCCGTCCGCCGAGGGCTCGGCGGGCCGCCGCCGGCAGGACGCGCGCCTGGCCGAGACCATCGACCTGCTCTGGCAGACCGACGAGCTACGGCTGGCCTCCCCCACGCCGGTCGACGAGGCCCGCAACGCGCTGTACTACCTCGACGCGCTGACCTCCGACGCGCTCCCCGCGGTGCTCGACGACCTCGCCGCGCTGTGCGGCGACCACGGCGTCGAGCTGGACGCCGCCGGCACGCCCGTGCGCTTCGGTTCGTGGATCGGAGGCGACCGCGACGGCAACCCCTTCGTCACCCCGGCGGTGACCCGCGAGGTGCTGCAGCTCCAGCACGAGCACGCGATCAGCCACGCGCTCGCCGTGGTCGACGGTCTCACCACCGACCTGTCGGTCTCGACCCGCCTCGCCCCGGTCAGCGACGACCTGGCCGCCTCCCTGCGCGAGGACCTCGCCAAGCTGCCCGGCCTCGACAAGCGGGTGCTCGAGATCAACGCCGAGGAGCCCTACCGGCTCAAGCTCACCTGCGTGCGCGCGAAGCTGCTCAACACCCGGGCGCGCACCCGGTCGGGCGCGGCCCACGAGCCGGGCCGCGACTACGCCGACGGCGGCGAGCTGCTTGATGACCTCGCGCTGGTCGCCGCGTCGCTGGAGGCCCACCACGGCCACCTGGCCGCCCACGGGCGCGTGCGCGCCGCGATGCAGGCCGTCGCGGCCACCGGGCTGCACCTGGCCACCCTCGACGTGCGCGAGCACGCCGAGGCCCACCACGAGGCGGTCGGCGCGATCATCGACCACGTGGGCGAGGTGGCGGTCCCCTACGCCGACCTGAGCCGCGAGCAGCGCCGCCGGGTGCTGTCCACCGAGCTGGCCGCGCGGCGTCCCCTGACCGGACCCAACCCGCCGCTGACGGGTCGCGCCGCGCGGACGTTCGGGGTGTTCGGCGCGATCCGCGAGGCCCAGCAGCGCTACGGCGCCGAGGTCATCGAGACCTACATCGTGTCGATGACCCAGGGCGTCGACGACATCCTGGCCGCGGCGATCCTGGCCCGCGAGGCCGGGCTGGTCGACCTGCACGGCGGCGCCGACGGCGCGGGGGCGCATGCCGACATCGGCTTCGTCGCGCTGCTGGAGACGGTCGTGGAGCTGCGCGCCTCGGCCGAGCTCATCGACGGGCTGCTGTCCGACCCATCGTTCCGGCGGCTGGTCGAGCTGCGGGGAGACCGGCTCGAGGTCATGCTGGGCTACTCCGACTCCAACAAGCAGGCGGGCGTCCTCACCTCGCAGTGGGAGATCCACCAGACCCAGCGCAAGCTGCGCGACGTGACCCGCCGCCACGGCGTCCAGCTGCGGTTGTTCCACGGCCGCGGCGGCTCGGTGGGCCGCGGCGGCGGCCCCACCTACGACGCGATCCTCGCCCAGCCCTACGGCGTGCTCGACGGCACGATCAAGTTCACCGAGCAGGGCGAGGTCATCTCCGACAAGTACGCGCTGCCGGCGCTGGCCCGCGACAACCTGGCCCTCGCCCTGGCCGCCGTGCTCGAGAGCACCGCGCTGCACACCGCCCCGCGCCAGTCCGCCGACGCGCTGGCCCGCTGGGACGCCGTGCTGCAGCTCGCCTCCGACGCCGCCTACGACGCCTACGCCGCGCTGGTGTCGGACGCCGACCTGCCGGCCTACTTCGTGGCCAGCACCCCGGTGGACCAGCTGAGCGCGCTCAAGATCGGCTCCCGGCCGAGCAAGCGCCCCGACTCGGGCGGTGGGATCGAGGGGCTGCGCGCGATCCCGTGGGTGTTCGGCTGGACGCAGAGCCGCCAGATCATCCCCGGCTGGTACGGGGTGGGCTCGGGGCTGCGCGCGGCGCGGGAGGCCGGGCACGCCGAGGACATGGCCGAGATGCTGCGTGAGTGGCACTTCTTCGCCGCGGTGGTCTCGAACGTCTCGATGACCCTGGCCAAGACGGACCTCGAGGTGGCCGCGCACTACGTCGACTCGCTCGTGCCGGCCGAGCTGCGGCACGTGTTCGACACGATCCGCGCCGAGTTCGCGCTCACGGTCGAGGAGGTGACCCGCCTCACCGGCGAGGCCACCCTGCTCGACCGTCAGCCGCGCCTGCAGCGCACGCTGGCCGTGCGCGACCAGTACCTCGACCCGATCAGCTACCTGCAGGTCGAGCTGTTGCGCCGGGTGCGCGCGCTGGACGCCGCGGGCGACGAGGTGCCCGCCACCCTGCAACGGGCCCTGCTCGTCACCGTGAACGGCGTCGCGGCGGGCCTGCGCAACACCGGGTAGCTCAGAACAGCGCGGTCGTCAGGTTCCGCCGGGCGGTCAGCACGGCGGGGTCGGCGTGGCCGACGGTCTCGAACAGCTCCAGCAGGCGGGTGCGCGCCTTGTCGCGCGCGGGCCCGGCGTTGAGCCGCACGGCCTCCACGAGGCGGGCGAAGGCCGGCTCCAGCTGGCCGCCGGCGACCTCGAGGTCGGCCATGGCCATCTGGGCGTCCACATCGGCCGGGTCGGCGGCCGCCCTCGCCTGCACGTCGGCGGGGTTCGCGCCGCCCAGCCGCACCATGAGGCTCGCCTGCGCCTTGCCCGCGGACGCCTCGGCGTCGGCCGGGTTGGCGGCCAGCAGCTTGTCGAACTCCTCCACGGCGGCGGCGAAGTCGCCGCGGTCGAGGGCCGCGTCGGCGGCCTCGAAGCGGGGGTCCGGCCCGGCGGCGGCCTCGGGGTCGGCGATGATCGGCTGCGCGCGGCCGGACAGGCCGTTCTGGTGGGCCAGCATGACCAGCTGGTCGATGACCGCCTTGGCCTGCGCCTTGTCGGTGGTGCCCTGGAACATCGGGGCGAGTTGTCCGGCGACCACGCCGACGACCATGGGTACGGCGGTGACCTGCAGGGCCTGCGCCACGGTGGGCGCCTCGTCCACGTTCACCCGCACGAGCAGGTACGCACCCGCGGCCTCGTTGGCCAGGCTCTTGAGGTCAGCCGACAGTTGGGCGGCGTTCGGCGCGCGCGGCGACCAGAACTCGACCACGAGGGGGTGCTGCATCGACTGGGCGAGGTGGGACTCGAAGGAGCGGTCATCGGCCTCCACCCACCACACGGCACCCGCGGGGGCGGGCGGGGCGGGCTTGAGCGCGGACAGGTCGATGGCTCCACCACGGAACGGCACAGAAGTCATGGGACCATTCTTCCACCGCGCCCCAATCGCACCGAACCGTGCCCGCGGCGTCCGCGAAGGGGCAAGATGGTGACATGGTTCACGCACGCGCCGGGCAGTTGGCACTGCCAGAAGACCTCACCGACATCGACGCCCTCATCGCGGCCTACTACGACCTGGTCCCCGACCCGGGCAACCCCGACCAGATGGTCGTGTTCGGCACGTCCGGTCACCGCGGCTCCTCGCTCAAGACCGCCTTCAACGAGGCCCACATCGCCGCGACCACGCAGGCGATCATCGAGTACCGCGCGGGCCAGGGCATCACCGGCCCGCTGTTCATCGGCAAGGACACCCACGGCCTGTCGCTCCCCGCCTGGAAGACGGCGCTGGAGGTCCTCCACGCCCATGGCGTGGATGTCCGCGCCGAGCGTGAGGACGAGTACACCCCGACCCCGGCCGTCTCGCGCGCGATCATCGTGTTCAACCGCGACCACTCCGGCCCCCGCGCCGACGGCATCGTGGTCACGCCGTCGCACAACCCGCCGACCGACGGCGGCTTCAAGTACAACCCGCCGCACGGCGGCCCGGCCGACAGCGACGCCACCTCGGTGATCGCCAAGCGGGCCAACGAGCTGATGGCGGACTGGACGTCGATCAAGCGGACGCCCTACGAGCAGATCGCCGGCGAGATCACCCGCCACGACTACCGGACGCCCTACTGCGAGGACCTGGCCAACATCATCAACCTGGACGCCATCCGCGGCGCCGGGCTGAACATCGGGGCCGACCCCATGGGCGGCGCCGCCGTGCAGTACTGGGAGTACATCGCCGACACGCTGGACATCGGCCTCTCGGTGGTCAACCGCGTGGTCGACCCCGCGTGGCCGTTCATGACCCTGGACTGGGACGGCAAGATCCGCATGGACTGCTCCAGCCCGCACGCGATGGCGTCGCTGATCAACAACCGCGACTCCTACGACCTGTCGACCGGCAACGACGCGGACGCCGACCGGCACGGCATCGTGACCCCCGACGCGGGACTCATGAACCCGAACCACTACCTGGCGGTGGCCATCCAGTACCTGTTCAGCCACCGCGACGGCTGGGACCCGGGCGCGGGCATCGGCAAGACCCTGGTCTCCAGCTCGATGATCGACAACGTGGCCCGCAAGCTGGGCAAGACGCTGGTCGAGGTGCCGGTGGGCTTCAAGTGGTTCGTGCCAGGCCTCTCCGACGGCTCGATCGGCTTCGGCGGCGAGGAGTCCGCGGGCGCGTCGTTCCTGACGCTGGACGGCAAGACGTGGACGACCGACAAGGACGGCATCATCCTCGACCTGCTGGCCTCCGAGATCCTGGCCGTCACCGGCAAGACCCCGAGCCAGCACTACGCCGAGCTCGAGGCCGAGTTCGGCAAGACCGCGTACGCGCGCATCGACGCGCCGGCGAACCGGGAGCAGAAGGCCAAGCTGGGCAAGCTCTCCCCCGCCGACGTGACGGCCACCGAGCTGGCCGGCGAGGCCATCGTGGCGAAGATGACCGAGGCCCCCGGCAACGGGGCGTCCATCGGTGGGCTGAAGGTCGTGACCGAGAACGCGTGGTTCGCCGCGCGCCCGTCGGGCACGGAGGACGTCTACAAGATCTACGCCGAGTCCTTCAAGGGCTCCGAGCACCTCGCGCAGGTGCAGAAGGAGGCCAAGGAGGTCGTGGACGCCGTCCTCGGCTGAGGCCAGTGTCCGGCGCCCGGGTGGTCAGACGCCGTCGAACTCGTCGACGGGCTCCATCCGGGCGCGCAGGCCGGCGCGCTGGATGACGCGCTGGATCGTGAGGTCGCGCCGCTCGATGTGCGGCACGAAGTTGATCTGCTTCAGGCCCTGGTCCTGCGCCGCCGACTCGAAGACGAAGTGGCCGTAGCCGAGGAGCTGGCCCAGGAACGTCTGGCGCACCGAGATGTCGAGGATGCGCGCGATCGGCATCGTCGCCATGTGCTGGTCGACGATGCCGTGCACGCGGAACACCCGCATGTTCGTGATGACGAAGCGGTCCATGAACTCGAGGTGGATCCGGTAGAAGCCGTACCCGCCCAACCCCAGGCCGAGCAGCAGGCCGACCCACCAGCCAGCGCCGAGCAGCGGCATGACGGCGAAGCACGCCATGCCGGCGATGACGATGAGCACGGGGACCACGCGTGTCACCCAGTGGCGCGTGACCTCGTCGACGATGAACTCGCCCTCGTCGACCAGCATCCGGCGCGACGCCTCGGGGCGCAGGAATCGCGACAGGAGCGCCATGTCACCCTCGCGCGAGCGAGTCGAAGAACCGACCGATCGAGTCGAAGATCCCGAAGATGAACTTCACGAACTCCGCCGCCGCCTCGGGGCGCGTGTAGAGGTAGAAGATCGCGAACATGACGAGCAGGGCGAGCAGGATCGTGCGGATCCATTTACCCATGGCGGCCTCCAGGGGGAAGTCTGGTTCGGACGGCGTTACCCGGTCAGTCTGCCGCACGCGGGCGTCCCCGGCTGTGCGGCGCGCCGCCGGGAGTGGAAGGATGGGGGCCATGGACAACACCGACCTGTTTGTGTGCATCGACCACGTCGGCCTCGCGGTTCCGAACCTCGACGAGGCCATCAAGCTCCACACCGAGGTCTTCGGCTGGCGCGTGCTCCACCGCGAGACCAACGAGGAGCAGGGCGTCGAGGAGGCGATGCTGGGTACCGGCGACCAGCACGTCGAGAACGCCCAGATCCAGCTGCTCGCCCCCCTGTCCGAGCAGTCGACCATCGGCAAGTGGCTCGCCAAGAACGGCGGACGCGGTGGCATCCAGCAGCTGGCCTACCGCGTCAAGGACATCGACGCCGTGTGCGCGACCCTGCGCGAGCGTGGGGTGACCCTGCTGTACGACGAGCCGAAGATCGGCACCGGCGGCTCCCGCATCCAGTTCGCGCACCCCAAGAACACCGGCGGCATCCTGCTCGAGCTCGTCGAGCCGGCCGCCGACGCCGCCCACTGACGGCGCGAAACCCCCAGCAGGAGGGCCCGTCCGACTTCGTGTCGGGCGGGCCTCGTCGTCCCACCACCCGTCACGGGCGCGGGGTACCATCGGGATCACCCGATCGGCATGACCCCCGCGAGAGGACGCAGCGGTGACCCACGAGCAAGACCACCACGGACTCGACCTGTTCGACGAGAACGCGAGCGCCGTCCGCGGCTTCCCCAACGCGATGCTCGGTTACGACAAGAAGGCCGTCGACGAGTACATCCGCGACCTCGAGCGCCAGCTCTCCCTGGCCAAGCACCAGATGCGCGAGGTGCAGCG
Organism: Propioniciclava sp. MC1683; assembly: GCF_014164675.1. Lineage (NCBI taxonomy): Bacteria > Bacillati > Actinomycetota > Actinomycetes > Propionibacteriales > Propionibacteriaceae > Propioniciclava > Propioniciclava sp. MC1683. Next base: position 146,297 of record NZ_JACJFX010000005.1, read on the forward strand.
CGAGCTGACGGCGGCCAACCTCCGCGTCGACGACACCGATTTCAGCAAGCTGGGCGCCCACACCGCCAACCTGCTCAAGGTCGCCGAGGCCCAGGCCGGCGACCTCATGCAGAAGGCACGCTCCCGGGCCGAGTCGATGCTGGAGGAGGCGCGCGTCGAGGCCGAGCGCACCCGCAACGAGGCCGCCCAGACCGCCGAGGCCGCCCGGCAGGAGGGCATCGCCTCGATCAAGGTGCTCCGCACCGACCTCGAGCGCCAGACCACCCAGGAGCTGGACGCCGCCCGCACCGAGGCCAAGGGCCTGCGCGAGGCCGCCGACACCCACCACTCGATCGTGCTCGCCGACGCCGAGCAGAAGGCGAACGCCCTGATCGAGGGCGCCAGGCGCGAGGCCGCCGCGATCAGGCAGGCCGCCGAGCGCGAGGCCGCCGAGGCGCGCGCCGCCGCCGCGGCCGCACACGAGCAGGCCCTCGCGACGTTCCACAACGAGCACGCCGCGCTGTCCGAGAAGATGACGACCGCGACGGCCGAGGCGCGCACGCGTTCGGAGGAACTCCTCGCCGCCCTGACCCAGGCGTCGGAGGACCTGCGCGGTCGCCTCCAGTCCGCGTGGGCCGAGGCCGAGGACATCAAGGCCGGCGCGATCTCCGAGGCCGCCGCGATCGTCGCGCAGGCCCGCGCCGACGCCGAGGACAAGCTGACCGAGACCGACGCCGAGCTGGCCGCCCGCAACGACCGCCTCAAGCAGGACAACCGCCTCCTGCGCCAGCGCAAGCAGGCGCTGCTCACGCAGCTGGCCCAGCTGTCGAGCCTGGCCACCGAGACGGCCAGCGAGTTCCCCGAGGACGAGGCCACCGGCCCGATCCCGGCGGCGCTGGTCGCCGAGCCCGAGGTGGGCGGCGACGACGGCATCGACGAGACCCCCGAGGACCAGGACGGTCAGTGACCCCGTCCACGCTGCCCGACCCGCAGGAGGAACCGCGCGAGCAGTCCGCGACCGAGTCCCCCCTGCCGTCGGCCGCGCCCGCCCCGGCCCCGGTCCCGCCTGAGCCCGTCACCACGACCGCGCCGCAGCGCAAGTGGTGGCGCAGGCTGCGGCGGACGAGCCAGCTGACCCCCGCCGACCCCGAGCGTGAGCTCGCGGCCATGGCGATCCCCGCGGGCCCCACGAGCCTGCTCTACCGCTCGCCCTTCCAGATCGGCTTCCTGATCACGCTGGGCGGGTTGGTGGCGTTCGGGCTGCTGGGCGCCGTCGTGGCCCTGCAGGGCGTGCTGATCCTCGGCGTCCTGTCCCTGTTCCTGGCCCTCGGCCTCAACCCGCTGGTCGAGGCCCTCCACCGCGCCGGCGCACCCCGCGGCCTGGCCGTGGCCATCGTCGCGCTGTCCCTGGTGGTCCTCATCGTGCTGGGCGCCTGGGCCGTGCTGCCGCTGCTGACCGACCAGGTCAACATCCTGATCCAGAACACGCCCGGGTATCTCCAGGGCCTCCGCGAGAACCCCCAGGTCGCCGAGTTCGACCGCCAGTACGACGTGATCAACCGGGTGAGCCAGATGTTCACCTCCGGGGCCTGGGTCGAGGGGCTCTTCGGCGGCATCCTCGGCGCCGGCGCGGCGATCGCCAACGTCGTGTTCAGCGTCGTCGTGACGCTGGTGCTGACCCTGTGGTTCCTCGCCTCGCTGCCCTCGATCAAGGAGACCATCTACCAGCTCGCCCCGGCCTCGCGCCGCCCGCGGGTGAAGTACCTGGCCGGCGAGATGTTCCGCCGGATCGGGGGCTACATGTCGGGCCTGTTCACCTTGGTCCTGCTCGCGACCGGGTCGGCCTTCGTCCTCCTCAACGCCGTGGGGCTCGGCTCGCTGTCGCTGGCCCTGGCGGTCGTCGTGGCGATGTTCGCCTTCATCCCCCTGGTCGGCCCCACGATCTCCATGCTCATCGTGAGCCTGGTCGCGTTCTCCAACGACACCACCACCGGCATCATCACGCTGGTGTTCTTCATCGTCTACCAGCAGGTGGACGCCTACCTGCTCCAGCCGCGGATCTTCCAGAAGTCCGTCAACGTCCCCGGCCCCCTGATCGTGCTGGCCGCCATCAGCGGCGGCGTGCTGTTCGGCATCGCCGGGGCGCTCCTGGCGATCCCCACCGTGGCCTCGCTGCTGCTGGTCTACCGCGAGGTCATCGTCCCGGCGCTCGACCGCGCCTGAGGGCTAGAACAGGCGGTCCTCGGCGTCGTCGATCCCGCGCAGCGCGTCGTAGTCGACCGTCACGCAGTTGATCCCCCGCGCCGCCGCGACCACGCGCGCCTGCGGCTTGATCTGCTGCGCGGCGAAGACACCCTGCACCGGCCGCAGGTGCGGGTCGGCGTTGAGCAGCTCCAGGTAGCGCGACAGCTGCTCCACCCCGTCGATCTCGCCGCGCCGCTTCACCTCGACGGCCACGTGCGCGCCGTCGGCGTCGCGGAACAGGATGTCGACCGGGCCGATCGCGGTCATGTGCTCGCGCCGGACCAGCGTCCAGCCCTCGCCGAACGTGGCGGGGTTGTCGGCCAGCAGCGCCTGCAGGTGCGCCTCCACGCCGTCCTTGACCAGACCCGGGTCGACGCCCAGCTCGTGGGAGCTGTCGTGCAGCACCTCGGCGATCGAGACGACCAGCTTGTCACCGTCCTTGTTCGCGACCTCCCAGCGCTGCGCCAGGCCGGCCTGGTCGGGGTCGGCCGGGTCGGCGTCCCGCATCGTGATCGAGCAGGGCGGGTTCATCCAGTTCAGCGGCTTGTAGGCGCGGTCGTCGGCGTGGATCGAGATCGAGCCGTCGGCCTTGAGCAGGATCAGCCGCGTCGCCATCGGCAGGTGCGCCGACAGGCGGCCGGCGTAGTCGACCTGGCAGCGGGCAATCATGAGACGCACCCGGGGAAGCCTACCCGGTACGATCGGCCCCATGGCCCGACGTCCCAGCAAGCACCTGCGCCCCGCGCGGCCGCTGTCGACGTCCCTGTCGCGGGCCGAGACCAAGCGCGACGGCACGTGGGTCGTCCAGTCGGTGGTGGGTGGGCGCTCCGAGAAGGAGTACACCTGCCCCTCCTGCCACCGCGTCATCCCGGCCGGTGCCGCGCACGTCGTCGCCTGGCCCCGGACGCCGCACGTCGGGGCGTCCTCGGCCGTCGAGGACCGGCGGCACTGGCACACCGCCTGCTGGAGCCGAAGGGGCTGAGCCGTGGAGCTGCACACCACGGCCATCGGTCGAGGGACGCCGCGGGTCGCCTACCTGCATGGACTGCTGGGCCAGGGCAAGAACCTGGCCACGGTCGCCAAGGCCGTCTCGGCGTCCGACCCCGGCCTGCTGTACGACCTGCCCAACCACGGCCGCAGCCCCTGGACCGAGGGCTTCGGCTACGCCTCGATGGCGGACGCCGTGGCCGCCGACCTGCGCGACCGGCTCGGCCACGGTACCCCGGTCACCGTGCTCGGGCACTCGATGGGCGGGAAGACCGCGATGGCGCTGGCGCTGCGGCACCCCGACCTCGTCCGGGGCCTCGTGGTGGCCGACATCGCGCCCGACGACTCCTCGCACGGCTACGGCTTCCACCGCCTCATCGGCGCCCTGAAGGACCTCCCCCTCGACCGCGTGGGCAGCCGGCAGGACGCGGACGACCTGCTCGCCCCGTCCGTGCGCGACGCCGGCGTGCGTTCGTTCCTGCTGCAGAACCTGTACCGGACGCCGCAGGGCTGGGGCTGGCGCGCCAACCTGGACCTGCTGGCCGAGTCGCTGCCGTTGATCAGCGGCTGGCCCGCCGGCGTCCGGGGCACCTACGACGGGCCCGTGCTGTGGCTGCGCGGGGCCGACTCCGGGTACGTGACGGAGGAGCACGTCCCGGTCATGAAGGAGCTGTTCCCGCGCGCCCGGCTGGTGACCATCAAGAACGCCGGGCACTGGCTGCACGCCGACCAGCCCGAGGCGGTCGCCCAGTCGGTCGGGATGTTCCTGGCCAGCCTGCGGCCCCAGCTCAGCGCGTGATCAGCCGCTGACCACCGACCGGATCACGGTCGGCAGGTTGGGCTTGCCGGTGCCGTCGGGGTACTGGGCGTCGTGGCCCTGGAACGCCCGGTCGGCGATGACCTGGTTGCTGGCCTCGTCGAGGTGGCCGAACACGGTGTAGTTCGGCGGGAGCGGCGTGTCCTCGAACACGAAGAAGAACTGCGAGCCGTTGGTGTTGGGGCCGGCGTTCGCCATCGCGAGGGTGCCCGCGGGATACGTCCGCGTCTGGCCCAGCTCGTCGTCGTAGGTGTAGCCCGGGCCGCCGCGGCCGGTGCCCGTCGGGTCGCCGCACTGCAGGATGAAGATGCCCGTGGTGGACAGGCGGTGGCACTCGGAGCCGTCGTAGTAGCCCTGCGCGGCGAGGCTCTCGAAGGAGTTCACCGTGCAGGGGGCGGCCTCGCGGTCGAGCGTGGCGACGACCTTCGCGTCGCCGAGGTCGATGGTCACCGTGGCGGCGCCCTTGGCGGGGACGTCGGTGCCGTTCGGCGGGTCGACCGGCTTGGCGGGCGTGCCGCCCGGGCGGTAGGTGCAGGTGACCGTTTCGGGGCCCTCACCGGGCGCCCTGGGCGTCTGCCGGGTCTGGTTCAGCCCCTGCGGCGGGGTCGTCGCGCACCCGGCGGTCGCGAGCAGGACGAGGACGGCGGAGGCGGCGGCGAGGCGGCGAAGGATCACGGTCCCACCTCACATTAGGGTGGGTGCCATGGTCAACTTGACGCGCATCTACACCCGCACCGGCGACGCCGGGACGACCCGCCTGTCCGACATGTCGACGGCGCGGAAGACCGACCTTCGCGTCGAGGCGTACGGGCACGTGGACGAGGCGAACGCCGCCGTGGGGCTGGCCGTCACGCTGGGCGGGCTGCCCGAGGCGGTCGTTGGCGTGCTGCGCGAGGTCAGCAACGAGCTGTTCGACGTCGGGGCGGACCTGTCCAACCCGCTGGTCACCGAGCCGAAGTGGGAGCCCCTGCGCATCACGCAGGGCAGCATCGACCGGCTCGAGGCCTGGTGCGACGAGTTCTCCGAGCCCCTGCCCGACCTGGTCTCGTTCATCCTGCCCGGGGGGACGCCGGGGGCCGCGTACCTGCACCTCGCCCGGACCGTGGTCCGTCGCGCCGAGCGCGCGGGCTGGGCCGCGGCCGACGCCTACGGTCTGGAGGCCACCGACGGAGAGGAGCCCGGCGGCGTCAACGTCCTGGCGCTCACCTACCTCAACCGGCTGAGCGACCTGTTGTTCATCCTCGGGCGGGTCGCCAACGAGGGCGTGGGCGACGTGCTGTGGATCCCGGGCAAGGACCGCGAGCCGCTCGGCGAGCGCGCGCGTCGGCAGCGGGAGAAGATCGAGAGGGCCCGGGGCTAGGGGCCGCCTGGGCGTCCCGCCTCGGTCCAGGAGGAGAAGGCGGTCAGGTCCTGGCGGTCCATCGCCAGCATCGTGCCCTCGTGGGCGCCGCCCAGCTCGGTCACGACGTGGCCGTCGTAGAGCTCGGCCGCCTCGCCGGGCTCAGGGGTGCGCACGCGCAGGACCCTGGTCTCGTGCCGGTGGAAGACCACCTTCGGGCGCAACGAGAGGCTGAACACCCGGTACCACTCGAGGTCCTCGTCCCGGAAGCGGGCGACCCCGAGGGTCCAGCCGGAGGACGTGGTGCCGGTGCGCCGCAGGGAGCACTCGAAGACCCGTCCGCGCCCGGCGAGCCAGCGCCGCCGGACGATGAGCCAGACAACGGGGATGAGCAGCACCGCGGCCAGCAGACCGACCGCCATCGCGGTCCAACTCCACCAGTCGGGCACTGCTCACCCCCGCTTCGTCAGTTGCGGCCGGCCGCCTTCTGGGCGGCTCGCACCTGCGCACTGGCTCGATGGTAGTGCTGCATCGTCTCGGTGCTCACGTCACCCTCCTCGAGGGCGAGCTGGGCCTTGGCCAGCTCGCTCTCGGCCTCGGGCAGCGAGATCTCGCGAGCCATGCGTGCGTAACCGTTGAGCAGCGACACACGGTTGTCGGACACCGACATGAACCCGCCGTCGACGGCCACGACCTCACGCTTGCCCTCGGTGGTGAACACCTCGGCGGCGCCCGGGACCAGGATGCCCAGGAAGGGCTCGTGGTTCGCCATGATGCCGATGTCGCCCTCGGTCGTGCGGGCGATCACCTGCACAGCGTCGCCTTCCCAGATGAGGCCCTCGGCGCTGACGACCTCGACCCGCAACGGGGTGGAGTCGAACGCCATGCCTCAGCCCTCCTTCTGGATGCGGTCCCAGTTCTCCATGACCATGTCCATGCCACCGACGTTGAAGAAGGCCTGCTCGGCGATGTGGTCGACCTCGCCATTGCAGATCATCTTGAACGACTCGATGGTGTCGGCCAGCGGAACGGTCGAACCCTCGATCTGGGTGAACTTGGTGGCCATGTAGGTGTTCTGGCTCAGGAACTGCTGGATGCGACGGGCGCGGCCGACGACGATCTTGTCCTCCTCGGACAGCTCGTCGACACCGAGGATCGCGATGATGTCCTGCAGCTCCTTGTTGCGCTGGAGGATCTGCTTCACGCGGGTCGCCGTGTCGTAGTGGTCCTGGCCCACGTACTGCGGGTCGAGGATGCGGCTCGTCGAGGTCAGCGGGTCCACGGCCGGGTACAGACCACGCGAGGCGATGTCACGCGACAGCTCGGTCGTGGCGTCCAGGTGGGCGAACGTCGTGGCCGGGGCCGGGTCGGTGTAGTCGTCGGCGGGCACGTAGATGGCCTGCATCGAGGTGATGGAGTGACCACGCGTCGAGGTGATGCGCTCCTGCAGCTGACCCATCTCGTCGGCCAGGTTGGGCTGGTAACCCACGGCGGAGGGCATGCGACCCAGCAGGGTCGAGACCTCAGAGCCGGCCTGGGTGAACCGGAAGATGTTGTCGATGAAGAGCAGCACGTCCTGGTTCTGCACGTCGCGGAAGTACTCCGCCATCGTCAGGGCCGACAGGGCGACGCGGAGGCGGGTGCCCGGCGGCTCGTCCATCTGGCCGAAGACCAGGGCGGTGTCCTTCATGACGCCGGCCTCGATCATCTCGTGGATCAGGTCGTTGCCCTCACGGGTGCGCTCCCCCACGCCTGCGAACACCGAGGTGCCACCGAAGTTGTGGGCGATGCGGAAGATCATCTCCTGGATGAGGACGGTCTTGCCGACGCCAGCGCCGCCGAACAGGCCGATCTTGCCACCCTTGACGTACGGGGTCAGCAGGTCGAGCACCTTGATGCCGGTCTCCAGCATCTCGGTCTTGGGCTCGAGGTCCTCGAACTTCGGGGCCGGGCGGTGGATCGGCCAGCGCTCGTTGATCTCGACGCCGGAGATGTCCTCGTTGAGGCAGTCACCGGTCACGTTCCAGACGCGGCCCTTCGTGACGTCACCCACGGGCACGGAGATCGGGGCGCCGGTGTCGACGACCTCGGTCCCGCGGCGCATGCCGTCGGTGGGCTTCAGGGAGATGGCGCGGACGATGTTGTCGCCGACGTGCAGCGCGACCTCGGCCGTGATCTCACGGGAGAGCTCGCCGGCGTCGATCTTGATCTTCACCGCGTTCATGATGCCGGGCATCTGGTCGGCGGGGAACTCGACGTCCACCACCGGGCCGATGACACGCGCAACGCGGCCGACACCGGTCGTGGTGGGGTTCTCAGCAGTCAGGGTCATGGTTGCCTCTCTCGCCTTTAGTGCTCGGCGCTCGCCTCGGCGAGCGCGCTGGCGCCACCGACGATCTCGGTAATTTCCTGGGTGATCTCGGCCTGGCGCGCCTGGTTCGCCTCGCGCGTCAGGGACTCGATGAGTTGCTGTGCGTTGTCGGTGGCCGACTTCATGGCGCGCTGCTGGCTCGCCAGGATCGACGCCGCCGTCTGCAGCAGGTAGAACCACACGCGGCTGCGCACGTACAGCGGCATGAGCTCGTCCAGCACCGTCTCGGGGTCGGGCTCGAACTCGTACTGGGGGATGTGGTCGAGCTCACCGAGCTCGGCCACACCCTCGACGACCTCCATCGGCAGCAGCCGGCGGACGCGCGGGGTCTGGGTCAGCATCGACTCCATGCGGGTGTAGACCGCGTGGATCTCGTCGACCCCGCCCTCCTCGTACGGCGTGAGGAAGTCCTCGATCAGCACGTCGGCGATCTCGTGGGCGTTCGCGAACGTCGGCGCGTCGCTGAAGCCCTCCCACGTGCGGACCATCTCGATCTGGCGGAACTTCATGTACGCCATGCCCTTGCGGCCCACGACGTAGCGCTTGACCTCCATGCCCTGGTCCTCCAGGCGCGTGCGCATCTGCGCCGCCACCTTGAGGACGTTGGAGTTGAAGGCACCGTTCATGCCGCGGTCGGACGTGAACACCACGAGCGCCGCGCGACGGGGCTTCTCGACCTGCGTCGTCAGCGGGTGGTCCAGGTTGCGGGTGTGCGTCGCCAGTGCCGACACCGCGCGGTTGAGTTCGCGGGTGTACGGCAGCGCACGACGCGCAGCCTGCTGGGCCCGGATCACCTTCGACGCAGCGATCAGCTCCATCGCCTTGGTGATCTTCTTCGTCGCCGTCACCGACTTCCGTCGCTGGCGGAGCTCTCTCAGACTCGAAGCCATGTCAGCGCTTCTGGACCACGATCTTCTCGGCGTCGACGTCGTCTTCGCCCAGGGACTTGGACTCGCCCTCGCCCACCGGGGCCTGCTGCGACGAGGTCTTGAACTGCTGCTTGACCTTGCCGATCTCGGCCACGACGGCGTTGGCGGTGTCGTCGTCCCACTTCTGGGTCTCGGCGATGGTGGCCAGGATCGGCGTGTTGCGGCGCAGGTGCTCCAGCAGCTCGGACTCGAAGCGCAGGACGTCCTCGACGGGGATGTCGTCGAAGTGGCCGTTGGTGCCGGCCCACACGGAGACGACCTGGTCCTCGACCGGGTACGGCTGGTACTGGCCCTGGCGCAGCAGCTCGGTGAGGCGGGCGCCCCGGTCGAGCTGGCGGCGGGAGGCCGCGTCGAGGTCGGACGCGAACATCGCGAACGCCTGCATGTCGCGGTACTGGGCCAGGCCGATCTTCAGCGTTCCGGCGACACCCTTCATGGCCTTGATCTGCGCGGCACCACCGACGCGGGACACGGAGATACCGACGTCGATCGCGGGGCGCTGGTTGGCGTTGAAGAGGTCGGACTGCAGGAAGATCTGGCCGTCGGTGATCGAGATCACGTTGGTCGGGATGTACGCCGACACGTCGTTGGCCTTCGTCTCGATGATCGGCAGGCCGGTCATCGAACCGCCACCCAGCTCGTCGGAGAGCTTGGCGCAGCGCTCCAGCAGGCGGGAGTGGAGGTAGAAGACGTCACCGGGGTACGCCTCGCGGCCCGGGGGACGACGCAGCAGCAGCGACATGGCGCGGTAGGCCTCGGCCTGCTTGGTCAGGTCGTCGAAGATGATCAGGACGTGCTTGCCCTGGTACATCCAGTGCTGGCCGATCGCGGAACCCGAGTAGGGCGCGATGTACTTGAAGCCGGCGGGGTCGGACGCCGGGGCGTGCACGATGGTGGTGTACTCCATCGCGCCGGCCTCCTCCAGCGTCTTGCGCAGCGCGGCGATGGTCGAGCCCTTCTGGCCGACCGCGACGTAGATGCAGCGCACCTGCTTCGTGGGGTCGCCGGAGGCCCAGTTGGCCTTCTGGTTGATGATCGTGTCGATCGCGATGGCCGTCTTGCCGGTCTTGCGGTCGCCGATGATCAGCTGGCGCTGGCCGCGGCCGATCGGGATCATCGCGTCGATGGCCTTCAGGCCGGTCTGCAGCGGCTCGCGGACCTCCTGGCGGTCCATGACGCCGGCGGCCTGGAGCTCGAGCGTGCGGCGCTCGGGGATGTCGGTGAGCTCGCCGAGGCCGTCGATGGGGTTGCCCATCGCGTCGACCGTGCGGCCGAGGTAGCCGTCGCCCACCGGGACGGAGAGGACCTCGCCGGTGCGGCGCACCTGCGAACCCTCCTCGATGCCCTCGGAGTCGCCGAGCACGACGACACCGATCTCGCGGACGTCCAGGTTGAGGGCGATGCCGAGCGTGCCGTTGGCGAACTCGAGCAGCTCGTTGGCCATGGCCGAGGGCAGGCCCTCGACGCGGGCGATGCCGTCACCCGAAGTCACGACGGTGCCGACCTCCTCGCGGGTGGAGGTGTCCGGCGTGTAGTTGGAGACAAACCGGTCAAGGGCGTCCCGAATCTCGTCGGGACGAATGGTCAGATCCGCCATGTCGAATGCGTTCCTTCGCTGCTTCGCTGCTTGCTTGAAATCAGGTCTGGGTTGGCCCTCAGGCCAGCTTGCGCTGCGCGTCGGTCAGACGCCCAGCAACCGTGCCCTCGATGACCTCGTCACCCAGGGACACACGGACACCGCCTACGACGGTGGGGTCGATCACCACGCGCACGTTGACCTCACGACCCACCTGGCGGGAGAGGGCGGCCCGGAGGCGCTCCTCCTGCTCGGGGGCGAGGGGCTGTGCCACGGTGACGGTCGCCACCGCGCGCTCGCGCAGTTCTGCTGCTGCCTTGAGGTAGCCCTCGACCGTGAGGTCGAAGGTCCGCTGGCGTGCCGCGACCGCTCGCTTCGCGAGGCGGGCCACGCTCGGGAGCACCTTGCCCGACAGGAGGCCGGCGAGGAGTTCCTCACGGCCCTCGATCGGGGCTCGGCGGTCCCCCAGCGCACGACGCAGCTCGGGGTTGGCGTCGACCAGTCGCTCGACCTTGAAGAGCTGGTCCTCCAGCTCGTCGAGCCGGCCGGCGTCCTGCGCGGTGCGGAGCAGGGCGCGGACGCCCTGGCGCTCCAGCGCCGCGACGAAGGAGCCCGCCGTGCCCCAGCGGGCACGGGCAGCCTCCGTCAGGACGGCCACCGCAGCCCCGCTCACGCGGTCCCCGAACAGCGACTGCGTGAGCTGGGAGCGCACCTCGTCCGGCGTGGACGGGTCGGTCAGCGCACGGCGGAGGGAGGGCTGGGCGCCCACGGCCTCCACGACGGCGAACAGCTCGTCGGCCAGGGCCTCGGAAGCGGGTTGCCTGTCCAGGACACCGTCCAGGGCCTTCAGTCGGGACTCGGCGGCTGCGCTCATGCCTGCTCCACCGGCTGGGACTCGAGGTCGGCGATGAAGCGGTCCACCGTGCGGCGGGCGCGAGCGTCGTCATCGAGGGACTCGCCCACGATGCGGCCGGCCAGGGTCGTGGCCAGACCACCGATCTCGGTGCGGAGCGAGCTCACCGCGGCGGCGCGCTCGGCCTCGATCTGCGCCTTGGCGTTGGCGAGGAGGCGGCTGCTCTCCTCGGTCGCCTGCTGGCGCATGTCGGCCACGATCGCGGCGCCCTGGGTCTTGGCCTCCTCGCGGATGCGCGAGGCCTCCTCCCGTGCCGTGGCGAGCTGGGCCTTGTACTCCTCCAGGGCGGCAGCGGCTTCGGCCTGGGCGGCCTCCGCCTTCTGGATCCCACCCTGGATGGCGGCCGTGCGCTCGGCGTACGTCTTCTCGAACATCGGCACGACCACCTTCCACATCACCGCGAGGATGATGGCGAAGAGGATCAGGCCGACGAAGAGCTCCTCGATGTGCTCCGGGAGGAGCGGACCAAGAGGAGATTCACCTGCGAGGGGCAGCATGTGTCAACCCTCAGGTCAGCTGAGCACGAAGGCGAGGGCGATGCCGATGATGGCGAGCGCCTCGACCACGGCGAAGCCGATCCACGCGGTGCCCATCATGGCGCCACGGGCCTCGGGCTGACGCGCGGTGCCGTTGATGACCGACGCGAAGATCCAGGCCACACCGAGGGCCGGGCCGAGGGTCGCCAGCGCGTAGCCGATCATGTTGATCGAGCCGTTGATCTCCAGGAGGGAGAGGAGCATGGTTCGTTCCTTTCGGATGGTTTCTTTCTGACGAAAGCTCTGGTGGTTTAGTGGTCTTCGGCGATGGCCGAGGACACGTACTGGGCGGTCAGGACGGTGAAGATGTAGGCCTGGATCGAGCCGACCAGCAGCTCGAGGGCGAAGATCGCGAAGCTGAACAGGATCGAGACCACGCCGGCGACGTTGAGCAGCGGGATCGGGAAGCCGCCGAGGTTCTCGGTGGCGGTCAGCAGGAGCGTGCCACCGACGACGAACACCACGATGACGAGGTGGCCGGCGAACAGGTTGGCGAAGAGACGCAGGCCCAGCGTGAGCGGCCGGACGATGATGTTGGAGAGGAACTCCAGCGGGATGATCAGGGGCCACAGGAACTTCGGGACGCCGGCCGGGAGGGTGGCGTGCTTGAGGTAACCGAAGAGGCCGTGCTTCTTGATGCCCGCACCGTTGTAGACGACCCATGCGACGAGGGCCAGGCCCCAGGCGAAGCCGATCTTGGAGAAGGTCGGGAACATGAAGAGGAAGAACTGCCCGAAGAGGTTGTTCACCAGGATGAAGGAGAACAGCGTCAGCAGCAGGGGCAGGTACTTGCGGAACTCGGGCCCGAGGATGTCACGGGCGATGCCGTTGCGGACGAAGTCGTACACGAACTCGCCGACGGCCTGCTTCTTGCCGGGGACGATCGACTGGCCCCGCGCCATCCACAGCCAGAAGCCGATCACCAGGATCGCACCGATGACCGCCTGCGCGGCGTGGTTGGTCAGCCAGCCGGACTCGACGCCCGGGAAGAGGTAGCGCGAGCCGAAACTGTGCTCGCCGGGAGGCCAGGACGCCTCTCCCTCCAGCGGAAGGATCAGCCCGTTGAGCCCACCCATTGCGCCTCCTTGCATCAACCTTCGCTGGACATGCTCCCGAGGATTTCGAGCATTCCTCGGGGTGCGGTCAGGACTCTAGCAACGCCTTTGCCGCGGAGTCACATTCAACTTCGCCGTGAGATCTCCGACGGTTCGTCGTAGACGAGCACCCGCATGCGGGAGAACCGCCACAGCTCCAGGGCCAGCCAGCCCATCACCGTGGCGATGGTCGAGACGAACAGGGCGACCGGGTCGAGCCACGCCCAGCGCTCGGCGTTGGCGAGCACGGCGGCCAGCCCCAGCCCCAGGAGGCTGACGCGGGTCACGTAGGAGGCGAACCAGGCGAACAGCACGACCTTGGGCGAGGCGTCCGCCACCGCGAGCTGGACGCCGAGCGCGATCGTGTAGAAGGCGATCGTCACCGCCGCGCCGATGGCCGCGGTGGCGGCCGACTGCGTGCCGCCGAGCGCCAGGAACAGCCCCACCACCGTGAGTGCGGCCACGTGGCCGCCCACGAGCCCGGCGACGAGCAGCTCCTGCGCGCGGCGGGTGTTCTCGCTGATCGGACGCCGCGGCGCTCGCTCACGCATGTCCCACGCTCCTGTCCCGGTTGCGGAAGGTGAGGGCGGCCGCGACGGCCAGCCCGACGGGGAGCACCAGCCACGCCCACCAGGCGTCGGTGATCCCGATCAGCACGACGCCGAAGGCGATGACCGCCGACCACAGCCACAGCAGGGCCACGGCGACCCGGTGGGAGTGGCCCAGCTCCAGCATCCGGTGGTGCAGGTGCTGCTTGTCGGCCTGGTACCAGAGCCGGCCCGCGAGCGTCCGGCGCACGTAGGCGCTCACCAGGTCGATGAACGGCAGGGCCATCGCGGCCAGGGGCAGGAGGAGGGGAAGGTATGAGGAGATGAGCGCTCCCCCGCTGGCGTTGAGCCGCGAGGGGTCGAGCTGGCCGGTGAGGCTGATCATCGACGTGGCCAGCAGGAAGCCCAGCAGCATCGAGCCCGAGTCGCCCATGAACATGCGCGCGCGATGGATGTTGTGGGGCAGGAAGCCCAGGCACACCCCGACGAGCGCCACGGTGAGCAGCGAGGCCGTGGTGGCACGGACGAGCTCCTGCTCGTAGCTGAGCAGGTAGGCGTACACGAAGAAGGCGCCCGCACCGATGCCGACGACCCCGGCGGCGAGCCCGTCCAGCCCGTCCATGAAGTTGATCGCGTTGACGCAGACGAGGATGACGAACACCGCCACCGCGGTGGCGGCGACGTTGTCGAGGGCGATGATCCGGTCCGGCAGCGGGATCCAGTAGAACTTCACCCCGTTGAGCACCACGATGCCCGCGGCCAGCGTCTGGCCGGCGAACTTGGGGATCGCCCCCAGCTCGAACATGTCGTCGACGACGCCGACCGTGCAGATCAGCACGGACGCCCAGAACACGGCCCACGCGTCGCGCTGGACGAGCTCAAAGCGGCCGAGCCAGGGCAGGTTCGTGGCCAGGATGAGCGCCGCGGTGGTGCCCGCGAGCATCGCGACCCCGCCGAAGTACGGGATCGGGGTGGTGTGCACGTCGCGGTCGCGGACGAGGGCGACGGCGTTGTAGCGGAACGCCAGCCGGCGCGCGAGGCTGGCCCCGACGTAGGTCACGCCGGCGGCCACCAGCAGCACCAGCAGGTACTCGCGCACCTCAGTCCTCGATCAACCCGGGGACGGCCTCGTTGAGCTGGGCGGAGGTGATCCGGCCCTCGCGCAGGACCCGGGCCCGGGGGCCGGTCAGGTCCACGATCGTCGAGGGGACGGGCCCGCCCATCTCCCCCGCGTCGAGGTACACCGAGCAGGAGTCCCCCAGCTGGGCGACGGCGGCGTCGACGGTGAGCGCGGGCTCCTCGCCGTGCACGTTGGCGCTGCTCACCGCGAGGGGCCCCGTCCGGCGCAACAGCTCACGGGTGAAGTCGTGGTCCGGGACCCGCACCGCGATGGTCGCGCCCCGCTCCCCCAGGTCCATCCGCAGGGTCTCGCGCGCGTTGAGCACGACGGTCAGGGCGCCGGGCCAGAAGGCGGCGGCCAGGCCGTCGAGGCGCTCGTCCGTGCCGGTCGCCAGCGCGCGGACCATCCCGACCTCGGCGACGAGCACCGGCGGGGGGAAGTCGCGGCCGCGCCGCTTGGCGTCCAGCAGGCGCTGCACGGCCGCGCCCGACGTCGCCTGTGCCCCGACCCCGTACACGGTGTCGGTCGGCAGGACGATCACCTCGCCCGCCGCCACCGCGGCCGTGGCCGCGGCGTGGGCCGCCTCGGCGTCGGCGATGTCGATGACAGTGTGGTTCACGCGCCCATCCTGCCACCCCGCCGGGCGGTCACGAACCGGGGCCGGTCCGTGAGGTCGCGGTGGTCGGCCACGTGCGTGAAGGACCCCTGCCGCACGAACACCTCCGGGGCCGAGGCCTCCTGCACCTCGGCGTGCTCGGCGCACACCCAGCCGCCGGGCCGGAGCAGGCGGGCGGCCACGTCGGCGACGACGCGCATGGCGTCCAGCCCGTCGGCGCCCGACACCAGCGCCAGCGCAGGGTCGAAGTCGCGCACCTCGGCGGGCACGTCGGCCCAGTGGTCCAGCGGCACGTAGGGAGGGTTGGCCACGACCAGGTCGACGGTCCCGTCGAGGTCGGCGAAGGCGTCCGCCATGTCCCCCAGCCGCGCGTCGACGCCGAGGCCGGCCAGGTTGCGCTCGAGGTAGGCGAAGGCGTCCGAGGACAGCTCGACGCAGTGGTACGTGGCCGCGGCGCCGAACTCGGTGGCCAGCGCCTTGGTGATGGCCCCCGATCCGGCGCACAGCTCGACGACGAACGGCGCGTCGACCTCGGCCATCCGCTCCAGCGCCCAGCCCGTCATCACCTCGGTCTCGGGGCGCGGGATGAACACCCCGGGGCCGACCTCGAGGTCGACCGTGCGGAACGGGGCGGTGCCCGTCACGTGCTGCAGGGGCTCGCCGGCCTCCCGGCGCGCCACCAGCCCCTCGAGGCGGGCGACGGTCGCGGCGTCCGGCGGGTCGGCCACCAGCAGGCGGGACAGGTCGGTGCCCAGGACGTGGGCGAGGAGGATGCGCGCCTCGTGGGCCGGGACCCGGCGGGACAGCCGCGCGACGAGGGCCGAGACCGACTCAGGCACCGGCGGCACCGAGGCGCTCGGCCAGGTCCGCGGCCTGCAGGGCCTCGACGACCCCGGACATGTCGCCGCCGAGCACGGCGTCGAGGTTGTGCGCCTTGTAGCCGATGCGGTGGTCGGCGATGCGGTTCTCGGGGAAGTTGTAGGTGCGGATCCGCTCGGAGCGGTCGACCGTGCGCACCTGCGACTTGCGGGCACTGGACGCCTCGGCCGCGGCCTGCTCCTCGGCCAGGGCGGCGAGGCGCGCCTTGAGGATGCGCAGGGCGGAGGCCTTGTTCTGCAGCTGGCTGCGCTCGTTCTGGCAGGTCACCACCAGTCCGGTGGGCAGGTGGGTCAGGCGCACGGCGGAGTCGGTGGTGTTCACACCTTGGCCGCCCTTGCCGGAGCTGCGGTAGACGTCGACGCGCAGGTCGTCCTCGGAGACCTCGACGTCGGCGTCGTCCTCGACGTCGGGCATCACCAGCACACCGGCGGCCGACGTGTGGATGCGGCCCTGGGTCTCGGTGACCGGGACGCGCTGCACGCGGTGGACCCCACCCTCGAACTTGAGCACGCCGTAGGGCGAGTCGTCGGGTCCCGCGCTCGCGCTCCCCTTCACCGCCATGGTGAGCGACTTGATGCCGCCCAGGTCGGTCTCGGTGGAGTCGAGGACCTCGACCTTCCAGCCACGCTGCTCGGCGTACTTGCTGTACATCCGGAACAGGTCGCCGGCGAACAGGGCCGACTCCTCGCCGCCCTCGCCCGACTTGATCTCCAGCAGCGCGTCGAGGGAGTCGTGCGGGTCGCGGGGGGCCAACATCTCGGCGAGGCGCGTGGAGGACTCCCCCAGCCGCGCCTCCAGGTCGACGGCCTCCTCGGCGAACGCCGGGTCGTCGGCGGCCAGCTCGCGCGCGGCCTCGAGGTCGGCTGTCAGCGTGTCGTGCTCGGCCAGGGCGCGCACGATGGGCGTGAGCTCGGAGTAGCGCCGCCCGACGCGGCGCGACAGGGCCATGTCGGAGTGCGTGGCCGGGTCGGCCATCTGCGCCTCGAGCGAGGCGTACTCCTCGCGCAGCGCGTCCGCGTTGGTGAACATCGAGGGCTCCTGCTCCGCCGTGGGTGGTCTGGCAAACACGACGCCGGGTGCCAGCTCGTGCTGGCACCCGGCGTGCGGATGGACTAGTTGCCCTTCTTGGCGCCGTAGCGCTTCTCGAAGCGGGCGACGCGACCACCGGTGTCGAGGATCTTCTGCTTGCCCGTGTAGAAGGGGTGGCACTCGGCGCAGACCTCGGCGCGGATGGTGCCGCCCTTGGCGGTCGAGTGGGTGGTGAACGTGTTGCCACAGGTGCAGCTGACCTGGGTCTCCACGTAGTCCGGGTGGATGCCCTGCTTCATGAACGTCTCCTTGCGATGGTGTCGTACCGGGTCGCCGAACGGGATTGACCGGGCCATGGGGCCCTGGGCGTGAACCGGCACCGAGGATCAAGTATGCCGCACGCGCGCCCGTCGCCCAAATGCGCGGCCGGCGTGCCGTCAGGCGGCCGTCTCGGTGACCCGCGCCACGTGCAGCGCGAGGTAGGAGACCTCGTCGTCGGTGAGCGGCGAGCCCAGCCGCAGCTCCACGATGGACGCCAGCCGCTCGGCGCACGCGACGGCCCGGGGGTAGGCCGCGCGGATGGCGCCGCCCACCGGGGAGTGCTGCTGGTCGAGCTGCTCGTGCTGCTCGATCCGGACGAACAGGTAGCGCAGGTGGGTCACGAACCGCCCGACGCTCACGCACCCCGGGTCGAGCTCGAGGCCGTAGGACTGGCCGATGACGTCCATCATCTGCTGGATGACGCCGGTCATCGTGTAGGTCCACGACAGGTCCCCGGACGCGAAGCCCGCGTTGACCAGGTGGAGGGCCAGCGCGACGGCCTCTGCGTCCGGGAGCGGTTCGTCGCTGCGCGCGTTGATCGCGGCGAGCAGCGCGCGGGCCTGCGCGTACTCCCCCGCGTACAGGTTCTTCACCTCGGCGACCACGGGGTACTCCACGGCCACGCCCAGGCGCTGGCGGCGCAGGGCGAAGCTGACGTGGTCGGCGAGGGCGATGACGAGGGTCGGGCTGGCGGACGCCCTGGCGTCCAGCCCGGCCTCGGCCAGGGCCTCCCCGACCAGCTGGACGTGCTCGGGCGGGATGCCTGCCAGGAGCTCGGCCAGGTGGTCGGGGTCGCGGCCGTCGGCCGGGATGAAGGTGCGCGTCACCAGCGTCGGGTCGACGGTCCGTCCCGGCCGGGCCTGGAAGCCCAGGCCCCGGCCGGTCAGGATCACCTCCCGACCCGCGTCGTCCCGGGCGAGGACGACGTTGTTGTTGAAGACGCGCAGGATCTCCACGTCAGCGGGTGACCTCGATGACGGGCTCGCCGGGCGCGACGTCCGAACCGGTGATCGGGGTCACCGAGGCCATGGCCTTGGTGTTGGTGACGACCACGATCGTGGTGGTGTCGTAGCCGGCCTCGCGGATGCCGTCGAGGTTCACGTCGGCGAGCAGGTCGCCGGCCTCCACGCGCTGTCCCTTGGTCACGGCCACGTCGAAATGTTCCCCCTTCAGGCGCACGGTGTCGATCCCCACGTGCACGAGGACCTCCACGCCGTCGTCGGTCTTGATGCCGAACGCGTGCCCACTCTTGGGGACGGTGACCAGCGTGCCGGTGACCGGCGCGGTGACCCGGCCGGCGGTCGGGACGACGCCCACGCCCTCGCCGAGCGCGCGGGAGGAGAAGACCTTGTCCTCCACGTCGTCGAGGCTGACCACGCGGCCGGCCATCGGGGAGCCGACGACCGCGGTCGCGACCAGCGTCGCGGTGGCGGCGGGGGCAGCAGCCGCCGCGGTGGCGGTGGACGTCGCGGCGACCGGGGCGGCGGTGGCCAGGGCGAGGTCGGCCTCGGCCTGCTCGCGGGCGGCGAGCGCCTCGGCCTTCTGCTCGGGCGTGCGGTAGTCGGAGATGATGACCAGCACCATGGCGACGAAGAACGCGATGGCGATGGAGACCACGTAGATCCAGATCGGGTTGAAGACCGGGATCGTCAGCAGCGAGGTGAAGGCGAACGCGCCGGTGGTGACGCCGCGGACGTCGCCGGAGGTGAACAGCGTGCCGAGGATGCCGATGGTGAGGCCGCCGGCGAGGCAGCCGACCAGCATGCGCGGGTAGATCCGCTTGAAGCGCAGGTGGATGCCGTACAGGGAGGGCTCGGAGATGCCGCCGAAGAGGCCCGCGGCGAGGGCGCCGGTGGCGGTCTGGCGCATGACGGTGTCCTTGTCACGCATCGACAGGAACAGGACGCCGGCGGTCGCGCCGAAGCAGGCGAAGTTCCACGCGCCCATGGGGCCCTGGATGAAGTCGTAGCCCAGCGTCTGGATGTTGGCCAGCATGAGGGCGTTCAGCGGCCAGTGCAGGCCGAGCGGGACGAGGAAGGGGTAGATCAGCGGGATGATGATCGCGAACACCATCGGGGCCGAGGTGTTGAGCCACGCGAGGCCCGCGCCGAGGCCGGTGCCCAGCCAGATGCCCAGCGGGCCGATCAGGAATGCGGTGAGCGGGATCATGACCAGCATCGACAGGAACGGCACGAAGACCATCTGCACGTTCTCGGGGAAGACCTTCTTCAGGAACCGGTAGACCAGCGCGAGGATCGCGACCATCATCAGCGGCACGAACACCTGGCCGCCGTACCCGTTCAGCTGCATCGGCAGGCCGAAGATCGTGGCGACGCACGACTCGGTGCCCAGGGTGGGGTTGGTGGTGCAGGTCGTACCCGGGAACTTCGCCGTGTCGGTGAGGCTCATGAACTCGGGGGTGAACAGGGCGGCCATGATGGTCGCGCCCAGCCACGGGTCGACGTCGAGCTTCTTGGCGGCGTTGTAGGCGACCATGATCGGCAGGAAGTAGAGGACGGCGCGCCACATGGCGTCCCAGAAGATCCAGGTCGCACCGGCCTCGGCGGCGCGGTCGACGCCCTGGAAGGGGACGATGCCGAGGGCGTCCAGCACGGCCGCGATCGCGATGATGAGCGAGCCGCCCAGCAGCACGCCCAGCAGCGGGCGGAAGCTGTCGGACAGGTACTCGAAGAACGCGTCCACCCAGGCGACCTTGCCGCGCGCCTTGGCGCGGGCGGCGGCCTTGACGTCGGCGTCGCTGAGCGCACCCTTGGCGCCGCGCATGTCCGGCAGGTTCATGATCGCGTTGTAGACCGTCTGGACGCCGCCGCCGATGACGACCTGGTAGCGGTCGCCGCTCTGCGGCACGGCGCCGAGGACGCCGTCGATGGACTCGACCGCGGGCTGGCTGATGCCCGCGGCGTCCCTCAGCTCGAAGCGCAGCCGGGTCGCGCAGTGGGTGAGGCTGATGATGTTCTCGGGCCCACCGACGGCGGAGACGATCTGCTCGGCCGTGGAACCCTGTGTCGTTGACTGCATGGGACTTCCTTGTCGTTAGGCACCCCCCAGAACGCAAAAAAGACCTGAGACACGCGAGTGTCTCAGGTCTCGCCCCTGACGGGTAACAACCCTGATGAGCTTGAACTCGTGAGCCACGATAGACCGCGGCCCCGGGTTGTGCAAGCCCCGCCGGGGGCCCGGCCGGGAGCTAGTCCTGGCTGGGCGTGGTGCGGCTGATGACGTGGAGGAACTCGAGGTTCGTCTGCGTCTTCTTGAGGCGGTTGATCAGCATCTCCAGGGCGGCCTGGTCGTCGAGGCCGGACAGCACGCGGCGGAGCTTCCACATGATCGCGAGCTCCTCGCGGGTCATGAGCTGCTCCTCGCGGCGGGTGCCGGAGGCGACCGCGTCGATGGCCGGGAAGATGCGCTTGTCGGCCATCTCGCGGCGCAGGCGCAGCTCCATGTTACCGGTGCCCTTGAACTCCTCGAAGATCACCTCGTCCATCTTCGAGCCGGTCTCGACCAGCGCGGTGGCGAGGATGGTCAGGGATCCGCCGTTCTCGACGTTGCGCGCGGCACCGAAGAACTTCTTCGGCGGGTAGAGCGCCGCGGAGTCGACACCACCGGACAGGATGCGGCCGGACGCCGGGGCGGCCAGGTTGTAGGCCCGCGAGAGGCGGGTGATGCCGTCCAGCAGCACGACCACGTCGTGGCCCAGCTCGACCAGGCGCTTGGCCCGCTCGATGGCCAGCTCGGCGACCGTGGTGTGGTCGTCGGCCGGGCGGTCGAACGTGGACGCGATGACCTCGCCCTTGACCGAGCGCTGGAAGTCGGTGACCTCCTCAGGACGCTCGTCGACGAGGACCACCATGAGGTGCACCTCGGGGTTGTTCTGCGAGATCGCGTTCGCGATGGCCTGCATGACCATCGTCTTGCCCGCCTTGGGCGGGGACACGATCAGGCCGCGCTGGCCCTTGCCGATGGGCGCGACCAGGTCGATGATCCGCCCGGTCATGTTGGTCGGCGTCGTCTCGAGGCGGAACCGCTCCTGCGGGTACAGGGGGGTCAGCTTGTTGAACTCGGGGCGTCCCTTCGCCTGCTCGGGGTCGGTGCCGTTGATCGTCTCGACGCGGACGAGCGGGTTGTACTTCTGCCGCTCCCCCTCGCGCTGGGCGCGCATGACGCCGGTCACGATGTCGCCCTTGCGGAGGCCCCACTTCTTGACCATCGACAGCGACACGTACGCGTCGTTGGTGCTGGGCAGGTACCCCTGCGTGCGCACGAAGGCGTAGTTGTCGAGGACGTCGAGGATGCCGGAGATCGGGGTCAGCACGTCGTCGTCGGTGACGGTCGGCTCGGCCTCCATGCGGCCGATGTCGACGCCCTGGCCGCCACGGTTGGTGCGCTGGCGGTTGTTGCGGTCACGGTTGCGGCGCCGGCGGTTGCGGCGGCCGCCCCCAGCCTCGTCGTCCTCGTAGCGCTGGGGCTGGTTGTTCTGCTGCGGCGCGCGGGCCTCGGCCTGCTCGGCGCCGCCCGAGGGTGCCTCGTCGGCCGGCGCCTGACGCGCCTGCTCGGTGTCACCGCCCGCACCACCGTCGCGGTTGCGGTTGCGGTTGCGCTGGCGACGGCCCGGCTCGGCGGCCAGCGCCTCGAGGCGCGAGGCCACGTCGTCGTTGTCGGACGCCGCGGGTGCGGGGGCCGACGCCGCGGGGGCCGCGGCGGGCAGGGCCTCCTGCGGCGCCTGCTCGGGCGCGCCCTCGGGGCGGGCCGCGCGGCGGCGGGCGGTGCGCTGCGGCTGCTCGCCGGCGGAGGCGGGCGCGCTGGGGGCACCGTTGCCCTGCTGGGCACGGATGGCTGCGACGAGCTCCGCCTTGCGCAGGCCGGCGGACTTCACGCCGAGCGAGCTGGCGACCTTCTTGAGGTCGGGCAGGAGCATCGAGTCGATGTTGGTCACGAATGTCCTTCCGAGCACCGGCGTGGCACGCCGGGCCAGGTGGGGGTTGCCACCTTGAGTGATGGGAGGGTCAGATCCTGCACCGCGTCATGGTCGGTCGCACCCGATCTGGGGGGCTGCGCGCGAATGCGCTGGTGACTATGCTAGCACGGCACCCCGGAGCGGCCGCGAACCGGACACCCCCGCGTGCGATACTGGGTCGCTGTCGCACACCCGAGAGGAGGGGCCGGTGCCCTGGTCCGCGGCCGTCCCCGCCGTCCTCGTCGCCCTGGTGGCCCTGTACTGGCCGGCCCCGGCGCTGTTCGCCGCGCTCCGCCTCCCCCCGCTCGCCTCGGCCGCCCTCGCGCCCCCCGTGGCGGTCCTCGTGCTGTCGGTGAGCGCGATCCTGGCCGATGTCGCCGGCGGTCTCTGGGGCTGGCCCTGGGTGCTCGGCGTCGCCGTCCTGCTGCTCGGCGGGGTCGTGGGCGGCCGGATCCTCGTGCGTCGGGGTCGTCCCCCCGCCGAGGCCGCGCCCCCGAGCAGGTCGCCCCGGATCCTGCTCGCGTACCTCGCCGGGATCGGGGTCGCGGGGATCGCGATGGGCGGGCTCGTGCTCGACGCGCTGGTCTCCCCGGAGTCCTTCTCGCAACGCCACGACAACGTCTTCCACCTCAACACGACGCACCTGGTCGCCTCCGGGCACGCGTCGCCCTTCGCCCTGGCACCGGTCACCACCAACTCCTTCTACCCGGCCGCCTGGCACGACTGGGCCGGGCTCGTCATGCAGCTCAGCGGCACCGACGCCCTCGTCGCCAGCCAGGCGTGCACCCTCGCGATCGTCTTCCTCGTGTGGCCCCTGTCGGTGGCCTGGCTGGTCGAGGTGGTCGTCCGGCCCGGCACCGCGGGGCGGCTCCTCGTGGGCGTCCTCGCCCTCTCCTCGGTGTCGTTCCCCCTCACGCTGGCCGGCTGGGGCACCCTGTACCCCAACCTCTTGGGCATCGCGCTGGCGCCGGTCCTGTTCACCGTCGTCTGGGACGCGCTCGGGCGCGACGACCACCCGGTCCTGGGCCTGGGCAGCGCCGTCACGATGGCGGCCCTGACCGGCGCCGCGGTCGCCCTGGCCCACCCGAACGCCGCCCTGTCCGTGGGCCTGTTCCTGTTCCCGGTCGCGATCGCCGCGGTCTGGCCCTTGGTGCGCCGGGGCGACCTCCGCGCGGTCCGGGGCTCCGTGGTGTGGACCCTGACGGTGGCGGCGGGCTTCCTCGTCGCCTTCCCCGTGGCCTGGTACGTGCTGGGGGACGCCATCGCCGCCGGGTCGGTGCGCGACCCGTTCCTGGAGCGGGGCCGCGCGCTGGGCGAGGTGGTCGCCGGCACGTCCATCGGCCGCCCCCCGGTCCCCTCGCTCGCGATCGGCCTGGTGGCGGGCCTGCTCGTGCTGGTCGCCACCGCGCGCCTGCGCCCGCTGTTGGCGTCCTTCGCGCTGGTCTCGACGGCCTACGTCGCCTCGGTGGCCCTCGAGACGAGCCCGCTCCCCCTGCTGCTCACCGCGCCCTACTACACCGACCCCTACCGGATCGCGGCCGTGGCGACGGTGCTGGTCGTCCCGATCGCCGTGCTCGGC
This sequence comes from Propioniciclava sp. MC1683, assembly GCF_014164675.1. Lineage (NCBI taxonomy): Bacteria > Bacillati > Actinomycetota > Actinomycetes > Propionibacteriales > Propionibacteriaceae > Propioniciclava > Propioniciclava sp. MC1683. The sequence continues at coordinate 170,149 of NZ_JACJFX010000005.1, forward strand.
TGGGACTCCGTGGCCCGGTGGTTCGCCGAGCACCTGCCCATGCGGGTGGGCGTCGTGGTCGCCATGGCGCTGGCGGCCGCCCTGCTGGCCACGGCGGTCGCCTCGGACGGGATGCGCGGGCTCCGCGACGAGGTGCGCAAGCGCTTCGTCGCCGACTCCACGGCCTGGTTGCTGACCCCGGACGAGCGGGCGCTGATCGAGCGGCTGCCGGACACGACCCCGGACGACGCCGTGCTGGTGGTCAACCCCAGCCAGGGCGGCAGCCTCGCCTACGCGATCGCGGACCGGCGGGTCACGCACTACTACATGAACGCCCCCGTGACGCCGGCCGCGGAGTACCTGGCCCTGCACCTGCGCGACGCGGCCACGGACCCGGCCGTGTGCGCCGCCGTCGCCGAGACCGGCGCACACCACGCGCTGGCCCTGGAGCCCTTCGAGATCGAGGGCGTGTACGAGTCCGAGACCTCGCACCCGGGACTGCACGGGCTCGACGCCGCGCCGGGGTTCGAGGTCGTCGACTCACAGGGGGCCGCGACCCTCTACCGGGTCACCGCCTGCGACTGATCAGCCGACCCGCTCGGCCGCGCCGGTGAACTCGGCGCGCAGGGCGTCGTAGTCGCGGGCGACCGGGTACTGCGGGAACTCGGCCACCACGTTGTCGGGCGGACTGAACAGGATGCCGGCCTCGGCCTGCCCGAGCATGCCGGTGTCGTTGTAGGAGTCGCCGGTCGCCACGACCCTGAGGTTCAGCGACTGCAGCGCGGCCACGGCCTTGGTCTTCTGGTCGGGCTGGCGCAGGTGGTAGTCGACGATGCGGTCGTCGGCGACCTCGAGGTTGTGGCAGAACAGGGTCGGGTACCCCAGCTGGGCCATCAGCGGCATACCGAACTGGTAGAAGGTGTCCGACAGGATGACCACCTGGAAGCGCTCGCGGAGCCAGTCGAGGAACGCGGCGGCGCCGGGCAGCGGCCCCATGCCGGCGATGACCTCCTGGATCTGGGACAGCCGGATGCCGTGGCGGTCCAGCACCTGGAGGCGGTGGGTCATCAGCTCGTCGTAGTCGGCGATGTCGCGCGTGGTGAGGCGCAGGTCGTCGATGCCGGTGCGCTCGGCGACGTTGATCCAGATCTCGGGGACGAGCACGCCCTCGAGGTCGAGGCAGGCGACCAGCACGTCAGGCTCCTTCCACGCGCAGCACGCGCACGTTGCCCAGGACGTCGCCGCCCTCGGTGAGTTCGGCCACCGCGGCGCGCACGTCGCCGTCGAAGGCCCGGTGGGTGGTGATGCCGAGGCGGGCGGACGCGTCGTCGTCGCGCGTCTGCTCCTGGCGGACGGTGGCGATCGAGATGTCGCGGCGGGCCATCACCTCGGCGACACGGGAGAGCACGCCGGGCTCGTCGCGCACGACCATGGCGATGTAGTAGGCCGACACCACGCGCGCGGGATCGGTGATCCCGGGGCTGGTGTAGGCGGACTCGCCCGGGCCGGCCACCCCGCGCACGCGGTTCCGGGCGGCGGTGACCACGTCGCCCAGCACCGCGGACGCCGTCGGCGAGCCACCGGCACCCGGCCCCATGAACATGAGCCGGCCCGCGTTCACGGACTCGACGAAGACGGCGTTGTAGGCGCCGTGGATGCCGGCCAGCGGGTGCTCCAGCGGCACCATCGTGGGATGGACGCCGACGGCGAGGGTGCCGTCCGGGGAGACCGAGCACTGGGCCAGCAGCTTGATCACGCAGCGCATGGACTCGGCGGCGGCCACGTCCTCGCTCGTCACCGACGAGATCCCCTCGCAGGAGACGTCGGACAGGCGCACGCGGGTGTGGAACGCCAGCGAGGCCAGGATGGCCGCCTTCGCCGCGGCGTCGTGGCCCTCCACGTCGGCGGTCGGGTCGGCCTCGGCGTAGCCCAGCTGCTGGGCGTCGGCCAGGGCGGCGTCGAAGGACACCCCGTGGGTGTGCATCTGGTCGAGGATGTAGTTGGTCGTGCCGTTGACGATGCCCTTGACGGCCGTCACCGCGTCACCGACCAGCGACTCCCGCAGCGGCCGGATGATCGGGATCGCCCCGGCGACGGCGGCCTCGTAGTACACGTCGACATCGGCCAGGCGGGCCGCGTGGTAGATCTCGGGCCCGTGCTCGGCCAGCAACGCCTTGTTCGCGGTCACGACCGACTTGCCGCCCTGGACAGCGGCCAGCACCAGCTCCTGGGCGGGGTGGATGCCGCCGATCAGCTCGATGACGAGGTCGATGTCGTCGCGGTCGACGAGTCCGGCGAGGTCGGTGGTGAACAGGCTCGGGTCGATGCCCGGCCGCTCGCGCACCGTGCGGACGCCGATGCCGGCCAGTTCGAGCGGGCGGCCGACGCGCGCCCGCAGGTCGTCGGCCTGCTCCAGCAGGAGGCGGGCCGCCTGGGACCCGACCACCCCACACCCGAGCAGGGCCACGCGCACAGGGGAGTCCCCCAGGTTCATCATCGGTCTCGTCCTCACAAGGTCTCGTCGAGGCCGGCGTCCAGGGCCAGCAGGTCGTCCAGGGTTTCCCGCCGGATCATCGTCGTGATCCTACCGTCCCGGACGGACACGACGGGCGGGCGGGGCGTGTGGTTGTAGTTGCTCGCCATGGAGCGGCTGTAGGCGCCGGAGGCGGGCACCGCCAGGACGTCGCCGATGCCCGTGTCGCCGGGCAGGAACACGTCACGGACGAGGATGTCGCCGCCCTCGCAGTGCAGCCCGACCACGCGGGAGAGCACGGGGGCCGCAGGGCTCACCCGGTTGGCCAGCACGGCGGAGTACTCCGCGGCGTAGAGGGCCGGGCGGATGTTGTCGCTCATGCCCCCGTCGACCGAGACGTAGCGGCGCTGCTGCCCCCCGCCGATCTCGACGTTCTTGGTGGTACCGACGGTGTACAGCGCGGTGCCCGCCGGGCCCGAGATCGAGCGCCCCGGCTCGACCGACAGCACTGGCTTGTCCAGGCCGAACGCGCGGCACTCGTGGTCGATGATGTCGTCCAGCCCGCGGGCCAGCTCCTGGGCCGTGGCCGGGGAGTCGTCGATCGTGTAGGCGATGCCGAAGCCGCCGCCGAGGTTGAGCTCCGGGAGCGTGACGCCCGTCGCCTCCTTGAACTGGCTCATCAGCCGCAGCGTGCGGCGGGCGGCCACCTCGAAGCCGTTGGTGTCGAAGATCTGGCTGCCGATGTGGGAGTGGATGCCGCGCAGGTCCAGGTTGGCGCTGCCGTGGCAGCGCACGAGCGCCACCAGCGCCTGGCCGCCCGAGATGGAGAAGCCGAACTTCTGGTCCTCGTGCGCGGTCGCGATGTACTCGTGGGTGTGCGCCTCGACGCCGGTGGTGACGCGGATCTGCACCGAGGCGGTCACGCCCAGCTCCGCGGTCAGCCGCTCCAACCGGCTGATCTCGTCCGGCGAGTCGACGACGATCCGGCCGACGCCCCGGGTCAGGGCGAGCCGCAGGAGGGCGTCCGACTTGTTGTTGCCGTGCAGGCCGATGCGGGCGGGGTCGAAACCGGCACGGAGCGCGACGGTCAACTCCCCCATGCTGGCGACGTCGAGGTTGAGCCCGGCGTCGTCGATCCAGCGCGCCACCGTGCCACACAGGAAGCTCTTGGACGCGTAGTAGACCTTCCAGCCCTCGAACGCCTGCCGCCACGTCAGGGCGCGGCCGCGGAAGTCGACCTCGTCGATCACGTAGGCGGGCGTGCCGACCTGTTCGACGATCTCCTGCACCGTCAGGCCGCCGATCCGGATGGCCCCGTCGTCGGCGCGCGCGACCGTACCGCTCCACAGCCCGTCGACGAGCACATTGGCGTCGGTGGGCTTCACGAGCCAGTTCGGGGCGGCGGACACCGCGTCCGCGTGGATCGAGCCGGCGACGTGCATGTGGGTCATGGCGACCAGTTTCCCAGAGTCGCCGTGGCCGACCCCGGGCGGTCCACCGCCGCGACGTGCGGACCGCCACCGCGGCAGTGGTACAGTTTCCTGCGGCCCACGGGCCATGCCCCCTTAGCTCAGGGGATAGAGCACCGCCCTCCGGAGGCGGGAGCGCAGGTTCGAATCCTGCAGGGGGCGCCACACATCAGCCGGACACCTTCTGCGCGTAGGTGTTGGCCACGCGGGCCACGTCCGCCAGGTACTGCTCCGAGCGGTTGTAACCGATCACCGCGCTGCGCCACCCGCCCGCCGAGTCCATGCCACCGCGGGCACAGAGGTAGCGCGCCGCCGCCAGGGACGCGTCGTCGATGTTGTGGGGGTCCTTCGCCCCGTCGCCGTTGCCGTCCGCGCCGTACAGCTTCCACGTGCCCGGGATGAACTGCATGGGCCCCACCGCGCGGTCCCACTTCGTGTCGCCGTCGTGGGCCCCGCCGTCGGTGTCCGGGATCGAGGCGTACCCGTTGCCGTCCAGCGCCGGCCCGATGATCTTGGGCGAGGCCACCCCGTCCTCACCGAGGGTCGCGCCCCCGAACGACCCGTGCCGGGACTCGATCTGCCCGATCGCGGCCAGCGTGTTCCACCCCAGCGAGCACGAGGCGTCCTCCCGCTGGAGGGTCAGCGTCGCGGCGGCGTACGCCTCCAGCGCGCGGCGCGGGACGCCCGTCCGCTCCGCCACGTCCGCCAGCCATTGCGGGTCGACCCGGCTGGTGGGCCGGGTCACCGGCCGTGCGGACGCCGTGGGCGCGGCCGGGCTCGGGGTTGCGCTCGGTGTCTCCCCGCCCGGGCTCGGGACCGGGCTGGCGGACAACTCCGCCGTCGCCGACGGGGTGGGGGTCGGGGTCGGGCTGGTCGTGGGGGCCGGGGACAGCATCGTGGGCTGCGCGGGCGGGCCCGGCGAGGCCTCCACCACCGACGGCGCCGGGGACGCCAGCCCCGCGGACCGGGTCGCCACCGCGCCCCCGATCACGCCGCCGACGATCGCGAGGACGACGAGGCCGCCCACGACGGGGCCCAGCACCCCGGCCTGCGACTCGACCGGGGGCGTGGGAGGACTGGTGTCGGGGTGCACGACCCCAGTCTCCCAGCAGTCCGCCCGGGATGGCACGACGCAGTCTGTCCACCACGCCGCCCGGGTATTTAGTCCGGGGCCCGTTTCCTCGCTACCATCGCACGAGGGGCGATGTCGACGGGATCGCCCAGTGCGACCTGATGGAAGAAGGCGATTGTGGCGACGGCGCCCGGCAACAGCTCCAACGACGACCTCTCGAACTTCGGGGCCAACGACTGGCTCATCGAGGAGATGTTCGAGGCCTGGAAGAAGGACCCCAACTCGGTGGACACTTCCTGGCGTGAATTCTTCGACAAGCGGGCAGGCCAGGCGACGCCTCAGGCCGCCCCTGCAACCGCCCCGGCTCCGGCGCCCGCGCCGGCTCCCGCCAAGGCCCCTGCGCCCGCGCCGGCCCCGGCAGCCCCTGCCGCGGTGACCGCGGCTCCGGCGGCCCCGGCCCCCGCTCCCAAGGCGGCCGAGGCCCCGGCCCAGAAGCCGGCGGCTCCCTCCGCGCCCCCGCAGCCGCGGGCAGAGTCCGTCTCCGGGCCGAAGAACCCGGGCTCGGCGGGCGGCCTCTCGGCCAACCGCCCCTCGGCGGCGCGCAAGATCGAGGAGTCGGCCGAGCCGACCCGCACCGTGATGCGCGGCGCGCCGATGCGCACCGCGAAGAACATGGACCTCTCGATTCAGATGCCGGTGGCCACCTCGGTGCGCAACGTGCCGATGAAGCTGATCATCGAGCAGCGCGACGTCATCAACAAGCACCTGGCCCGCACCACGGGCGGCAAGGTCTCCTTCACCCACATCCTCGGCTACGCCATGGTCAAGGCCCTGTCGATGCTGCCGGACATGAACGTCGCCTACGACGAGGAGAACGGCAAGCCCGTCCTGGTCCAGAACCACCAGGTCAACATCGGCCTGGCGATCGACCTGCCCAAGCCCGACGGCACCCGCCAGCTGATCGTCCCCAACATCAAGGCCGCCGACAAGATGAACTTCCGCGAGTTCTGGCGCGCCTACGAGGAGATGGTCCGCAAGGCCCGCAAGAACGAGCTGACCGTCGACGACTTCGCCGGCACGACCGCGTCGCTGACCAACCCCGGCGGCATCGGCACCAGCCACTCCGTCCCGCGCCTCATGATGGGCCAGGGCGTCATCCTGGGCGTCGGCTCGATCGACTACCCGCCGGAGTTCCAGGCCGCCTCCGACACCCGCCTGCGCGAGCTGGGCGTCAGCAAGATCACGACCCTGACCAGCACCTACGACCACCGCGTCATCCAGGGCGCGGTCTCGGGTGAGTTCCTCAAGGTCATGCACGAGCTCATCATCGGCCAGCACGACTTCTACGACGAGATCTACCTCTCGCTGCGCGTCCCCTACCTGCCGCTGCGCTGGGCGTCCGACGACTCGGCCCACCGCTCCTACGAGCTGGCCAAGGGCACCCGCGTCATCCAGCTGATCAACGCCTTCCGCAGCTGGGGCCACCTGATGGCCGACATCGACCCGCTCGAGTACTCTCAGCGCAGCCACCCCGAGCTCGAGCTCGAGGCCCACGGCCTGTCGATCTGGGACCTCGACCGCGAGTTCCCGGTCGGCATCTTCGGCGGCAACGAGAAGGAGACGATGACGCTGAAGAAGGTGCTCGAGCAGCTGCGCGGCGCCTACTGCGGCCACGTCGGCGTCGAGTACATGCACATCGCCGACACCGAGAAGCGGCGCTGGCTCGAGTCCTACTTCGAGAGCCCGATCGTCCGCTGGGGTCGCGACGAGCACCTCCGCATCCTCGACAAGCTCAACGAGGCGGAGATCTTCGAGACCTTCCTGCAGACCAAGTTCGTGGGCCAGAAGCGCTTCTCCCTGGAGGGCGCCGAGTCGACCATCGTGCTGCTCGACGAGATCTGCGACAGGGCGGCCAACGACGGGCTCGAGGAGGTCGCGATCGGCATGCCGCACCGCGGTCGCCTCAACGTCCTGGCCAACATCGTCGGCAAGAGCTACGGCCAGATCTTCCGTGAGTTCGAGGGCTCCATCGACCCCAAGCAGGTCATGGGCACCGGCGACGTGAAGTACCACCTGGGCGCCGAGGGCGAGTTCACCTCGCTGGCCGGCAACACGGTGAAGACCTCGGTCGCCGCCAACCCTTCCCACCTCGAGGCCGTCAACCCGGTCGTCGAGGGCATCGCCCGCGCGAAGATGGACGCTGCCGGCACCCTCGACAAGGGCGCGGTCCTGCCCGTCCTGCTGCACGGTGACGCGTCCTTCTCCGGCCAGGGTGTCGTCTACGAGACCCTGCAGATGAGCCAGCTCCGCGGCTACAAGACCGGCGGCACGATCCACATCGTGGTCAACAACCAGGTCGGCTTCACCACCGCCCCGTCCGAGTCGCGCTCCTCGACGTACTGCACCGACGTCGCGAAGGCGATCAGCGCCCCGATCTTCCACGTCAACGGGGACGACCCCGAGGCCGTGGCCCGCGTCGGACGCCTCGCGTTCGAGTACCGCCAGCGCTTCGGTGGCGACGTCGTGATCGACCTCGTCGCGTACCGCCGCCGCGGCCACAACGAGGGCGACGACCCGAGCTTCACCCAGCCCAAGATGTACGACCTCATCGAGCAGAAGCGCTCCGTGCGCCGCCTGTACACCGAGGCCCTCATCGGCCGTGGCGACATCTCCACCGAGGACGCCGAGGGCGTGATGGCGCGGTTCCGCGCCCGCCTGGAGGGTGTCTTCAAGGAGGTCAAGGAGGCCGACGGCGAGGACGACTCCTACCGCAAGGTGCCGTTCTACCCGGCGAAGCTCGGTCGCGACCAGGGCACGGCCATCTCCCGCGAGACGATGCAGCTCATCGCCGACGCGCAGGTGACCTACCCCGAGGGCTTCGCGGTGCACCCCAAGGTGCTCCCGCAGATGCAGCGCCGCGCCGAGGCGATCATGAACGGCCCGATCGACTGGGCGACCGCCGAACTGTTGGCCTTCGGTTCCCTCCTGATGGAGGGCCGCACGGTCCGCCTGACCGGCCAGGACAGCCGACGCGGCACGTTCTCCCAGCGCTTCGCGGCGGTCGTGGACCGCAACACGAACGAGGAGTACATCCCGCTCAAGCACCTGACCGACGACCAGGGCCAGTTCCACGTGTTCGACTCCCTGCTGAGCGAGTACGCGGTCATGGGCTTCGAGTACGGCTACTCGGTGGCCTCACCGCAGTCGCTCGTGCTGTGGGAGGGCCAGTTCGGCGACTTCGCCAACGGCGCCCAGACGGTCGCCGACGAGTTCATCTCCTCGGGTGACGCGAAGTGGACGCAGAAGTCCGGTGTGACCCTGCTGCTGCCGCACGGCTACGAGGGCCAGGGCCCCGACCACAGCTCGGCGCGCATCGAGCGCTGGCTGCAGCTGTGTTCCGAGGGTGCGCTGGCTGTCTGCCAGCCGTCGACCCCGGCGTCCCACTTCCACCTGCTGCGCACGCACACCTACGTGAACTGGCACCGCCCGCTGGTGATCATGACCCCGAAGTCGATGCTGCGCAGCAAGGCCGCGGCCTCGTCGCCCGAGGACTTCACCAACGGCAGCTGGCGTCCGGCCATCGGCGACGAGTCGATCAGCGACCCGTCCGCGGTGCAGGCGGTCATCCTCTGCTCGGGCAAGATCCGGTGGGAGCTCGTCGCCCAGCGTGCCAAGCGCGGCCTCGAGGGCAAGGTGGCCATCGTGTCGCTCGAGCGGCTCTACCCGCTCCCGACCGACGACCTGGCCGCCGAGCTGGCCCGCTACCCGCACGTCACGGACATCCGCTTCGTGCAGGACGAGCCGCTCAACCAGGGCTCGTGGCCGTTCATGGCCCTCCACCTCCCGGCGGCGCTCGCCAAGAAGATGGGTGGCCGCGAGGTCGAGCTGACCCCGGTGGCCCGCCCCGAGTCCTCCTCCCCGTCGGTGGGCCTGCTCAAGGTGCACCAGGCGCAGGAGAAGGTGCTCATGGACCAGGCCTTCGAAGGGATCTGAGCCCGCTTGTACTTCACCGACCGCGGGATCGAGGAGCTCGAGACCAGGCGGGGCGCCGATGAGGTCAGCCTCGCCTGGCTCGCCGAGCAGTTGCGCACGTTCGTCGACCTGAACCCCGAGTTCGAGGTGCCGGTCGAGCGGCTGGCCACGTGGCTGGCGCGGCTGGACGACGAGGACGATGACTGAACCCGCCCTCGGGACCTCCCCCGGCCGGGTCAACCTGGTCGGGGAGCACACCGACTACAACGACGGGTTCGTCCTGCCGATCGCCCTGGGCCACGTCGCCCGCGTCGAGGCGACCCCGCGTGACGACGGCCGCGTGCTCATCAGTTCCGCGCAGCTCGGCGAGTCCGTCGAGCTGGAGGAGCTGTCCCCCGGGCCGCGCGCCTGGTGGGGCTACGTGGCCGGGGTGCTGTGGGCCCTGCGGCAGCGCGGGCACGCCCTCGGCGGCGTGGACCTCGCCCTCGACAGTGCCGTCCCCCTGGGCGGTGGGCTCTCGAGCTCGGCCGCCATCGAGTGCGCGACCGCGCTGGCCCTGGACGCCCTCGCCGGGCTGGGGCTCTCCCCCGCCGAGCTGGCCGAGGTCGCCCAGGCGGCCGAGAACGACTTCATGGGCGTCCCCACCGGCCCCATGGACCAGCGGGCGAGCCTGTGGTGCACCACCGACCACGCCCTGCTCCTGGACTGCCGCACGCTGACCCCCGAGCAGGTGCCGTTCGCGCTGCCGGACGACCTCGTGCTCGCCCTCGTGGACACCCGCAGCCCGCACGTCCTCGCGGACGGGCACTACGCGCAGCGCCGCCGGGCCTGCGCGAGCGCGGCCGAGGCCCTCGGCGTCCGGGCCCTGCGAGACGTCACCCCCGCCGACCTGCCCGCCGCGCTGTCCCGCCTCACCGACGACGAGCAGGTGCGTCGGGTGCGGCACGTGGTCACCGAGAACGCCCGGGTGCTCGACGCGGTGGCGGCGCTGGAGGCGGGCGACTGGGCGTCCTTCGGCCGGATCCTGACGGCCTCGCACGCCTCGATGCGCGACGACTACGAGATCACGGTCCCGACGGTCGACCTCGCCGTCGAGACGGCCCTGGCCTGCGGCGCGCTGGGCGCACGCATGACCGGCGGTGGCTTCGGCGGCACGGTGATCGCGCTGCTCCCGGTGGGCTCGCTCGACTCCTTCGCGGACGCGCTGGGCGCCGCCTACGCCGAGCGGGGGTTCGCCGCCCCGGGGCTGTCCACCACGCGCGCCGCGGCCGGCGGGATCGAGCTCAGCGCGGCCCGTTGAGCCAGGCCCGGCTGATGGGGTGCAACGCCCCGACGACGATCGCGAGCGCGGCCACCGCCCCGATGAGCGCCTGGGGGGCCGACCCGTCGGTGGCGAACTGGGCGAACGAGAACACGTGCAGCAGCGCGGCGGCCACGACGGGCCCCATCGCCCAGCGCGCGCCCCGCAGCAGGGCGACGCCGACGCCGCCCACCAGCAGGCCCCACAACACCAGCGCGAGGGCGACACCACCGCTGAACGCGCCGTGCCCGGAGGCCAGCGACAGCCCCGCCATGCCCAGGAAGAACAGGCCGAAGAGGATCGTCGTGACGGCCGCCACGGTCAGGCCGAGCGGGCGCGGGGAAGGGTTTTCGGGCACCGGGTGATTCTACGCCGTCCACTCGGTGACCCCCGGGTGTCCGAAAGATGGCGCGGGGCTGACCATTCCCGGCCGTGCCCCTTGTTTTCGGCTCAACAAGTTGGCAAGGTAGTCAGGCGTGCCCGGCGGACCCCACCACGGGGCACTTTTCCTGAGAGCGTCCCATCTACGAGGAGTGGTTGCCGCATGGACTGGCGCCATCGGGCTGCATGCCTGACCGAGGACCCGGAGCTGTTCTTCCCCGTGGGGAACACGGGCCCGGCCATCATGCAGATCGCCGAGGCCAAGAAGGTCTGCGCGCGCTGCGAGGTGCGTACGGAATGCCTTCAGTGGGCTCTCGACGCAGGACAGGACCACGGGGTGTGGGGCGGACTGTCCGAGGACGAACGCCGCGCGATGAAGCGGCGCAACGCACGGGCCCGCGTCCGCACCTGACGCAGGGGCCCCGACTCTGGGGGACGATGGCATGCCGACCCGACGCTGGTCACTCGATCCGACGAGCCTGCGCGTCGCCCTGACCGTCCTCCGCCACGGACCGATCTCGCGCGCCGACCTCGGCCGCATGCTCGACCTCTCCTCCGCGAGCGTCACCCGCCTGACCAAGCCGATGGTGTCCGCCGGCCTGCTCCTGGAGGGCGCCCCGCTGGGGCGGTCCACCGGCCGGCCCGCGCTCCCCCTGGACATCGCTGCCGAGAGCGCCACCTTTGTGGGCCTCAAGGTCTCCCACGAGGGCCTCCACGCCGTCCTCACCGACCTGCGCGGCACGATCCTGGCCACGGCCTCCTGCGACGGCGACCGCCTCTCCCCCGCCCGGGTCGCCGGCGCCGTCCACGCGCTCGTGGACGAACTGACCGAGGGCTGGCGCGCGCCCGACGCGCTCGGTGTCTCCCTGGGCGCGACGGTCGACCGCGACGGGCTGGTCCGCGGGGCGACCTTCCTCGGCTGGCCCGCCCCCGTGGACCTCGCCGCCCTCCTCGAGGCGGAGACCGGGCTGCGGACCACCATCGACAACGACGTGAACGCGTTCACCGTCGCCGAGCACTGGTTCGGCGTCGGTCGGGACACCCAGGAGTTCGCGGTGCTGACCATCGGCGCCGGCGTCGGGCTGGGCCTGGTCTGCCGCGACGAGGTGGTGCGCGGCCGGGCCGGCGCCGTCGGCATGGTCGGCCCGCTCAAGGTCCTCGACGGACGCCGGGCCGAGGAGGTCCTCAACCGGGACCGGTTCCTCGCCGCGGTCGACGAGGCCGTGGGGGCGTCCGTGGAACCGGGCACCGACATCGTGGCGCTGGGCACCGAGGTCCCCGGGGTGGCGGCCCTGCTCGACGACGTGGCCAACGCCGTGGGCGAACTCGCCGGCACGGTGTCGGCCATCACCGCCCCCGAACGCATCCTGGTCGCCGGGGAGGGCGCCCCCCTCCTCGCCGGCCGCGAGGACCGCGTGCGCGCCCTGGTGGGGCGGATGAGCCCCGACCACATCCCGGCCCCCACCGTGGTGGTCGAGGTCGTCGGGGACGCGGAGTGGGCCCGGGGCGCGGCGGCCCTGGCGATCCGCGCCCACATGGGCGTCGGCGACTAGGCGTCCGCCTCAGGCCAGCGGGACCACGATCCGGGCCCGGCTGCCGCCGCCGGAGGGGCGGGGCGCCATCTCGAAGGTGCCGTCCAGGTCGGCGACCAGCGTCGTCACGATCGACAGGCCCAGCGAGCCGGACGCCGCCACCGAGAAGTCGTCGGGCAGCGCGGTGCCGTCGTTCTCGACCTCCACCACCAGCTGCCCGTCCCGCTGGCCGGCCCGGACCACCACCTCGCCGGGGGCCTCCCCCAGCCCGTGCTCCAGCGCGTTCTGGACCACCTCGGTGAACACCAGCGACAGGTTGGTCGCGACCTCGGCCGGGATGAGCCCGAAGCTGCCCTGGCGGGTCATGGCGACCTTGCTGCGCGACGTGGCGACGTCGCGCACCATCGTCATGAGCCGGTCGGCGACCTCGTCGAAGCGCACGGACGCGTCGAAGCCCTGGGACAGGATCTCGTGCACCACCGCGATGGCGGCGACCCGCTTCTGCGCGTCGCTCAGGGCCCCGGACGCCTCGGGCGAGGTGGTCCGGCGGGCCTGGAGGCGGAGCAACGCCGCCACCGTCTGCAGGTTGTTCTTCACCCGGTGGTGGATCTCGCGGATGGTCGCGTCCTTGGTGACCAGCTCGCGCTCGCGGGAGCGCAGGTCGGTGATGTCGCGCCCCATGACGAACCAGCCGGACTGGATGCCCTCGACGAGCAGGGGCTGGACCCGCAGCCGCATCGACCCCTGCCGCGTCTCGATCTCCTGCTCGCGGACCCGCGCGGCGCACAGCAGCGGCGCGGCGACCGGGTCCACCGGCTCGCGGCGGTTGCGGGCCAGCTCGGCGACGACGGCGCGCAGGTCGTCGCCCAGGAGGTCGCCTCCCCAGCCCAGGCGCCGGAACGCGCTCATCGCGTTGGGGCTGGCGAACGTGACCACGCCCTGGGCGTCCAGTCGCATGGATCCGTCGCCCACGCGGGGGGTCTCCCACGGGACGGGCTTGTCACCGACCATCGGGAACTGGCCCACCCGCAGCATGGCCATCAGCACCTGGGCGGTCTCGAGGTAGGTGTCCTCCAGGGCGCCCGGGGCGCGCACGCCCATGCGGTTGGTGTGCATCTCGACCACGGCGATGACCTTGTCGCCCCGGATGACCGGGACCGCGTGCACGTCGACCGGGATCCCGGCGTGGAGCTTGTTGCCGCTGGTGCCGCAGATCTCGCGGGAGAGGTAGGCCTCGACCACGAGGCTCTCAGGGTCGTACGCCACGTCCTCGCCGACCACGTCGTCCTCGAGCGCGGTCGGGCCGGTCGTGGGCCGGCACTGCGCCGCCGCCCAGAACACGTTGTCGTCGACGTCGGGCACCCACAGGAGCAGGTCGCTGAACGACAGGTCGGCGAGCATGTCCCACTGGTCCACCAGCCCGCCCAGCCACAGGGTGTCCTCGGCCGACAGGTCACTGTGGGCGGCCACGACATCGGTGAGCGTCAGCATGCGGCCCATGGTAGATCCGTGGCAGAATGGGTCCTCGCGCCGTCCGGCGCACTGACGTGAGGAGAACTCCTATGGGCAAGACCGGACGCAAGCGCCGCGCACGCAAGAAGAACAAGGCGAACCACGGCAAGCGCCCCAACGCCTGAGGCACGGTAGCTGTACCCGAAGCGACGGACGCCCCCACCGATACCGGTGGGGGCGTCCGAGCGTCTGGTCAGAACTCGAAGCGGGTGACGGTCACCGACTGGATCTGGGTGACGATCCGCAGGCGGAGCGCCGCCGGGGCCGGCGGACACGCGCAGGAGCGCTTGACGAGCTTCTTCAGCGCGTCGATCAGGTCGGTCTCGTCGAGGCAGTGGGCGCACGCGTCGATGTGGTGGCGCAGGTCGTCGGCCTCGCGCTCGGTCAGCTCCCCGTCCAGGAACTGGTGCACCTTCTGCTCAACGGTGCTGCAGTCGATCTCACGCATCGCGGTCCCCCGTCCCGATCCCGAGCGAGGCGGCGTGGTCGGCCAGCAGCTTGCGCAGCTGGGTGCGACCGCGGTTGAGGCGCGACATCACGGTGCCGATCGGCGTGCCCATGATCTCGGCGATCTCCTTGTAGGAGAAGCCCTCGACGTCGGCGAGGTAGACCGCCATCCGGAAGTCGGGGGCCAGCTGGCCCATCGCGTCGGTGACCACCGAGTCGGGCATCCGGTCCAGGGCGTCCATCTCGGCCGAGCGCAGGCCCGTCGAGGTGTGCTTCTCGGCCGCGGCCAGCTGCCAGTCCTCGATGTCCTCGCCGAACCCCTCCTGGGGCTGGCGCTGCTTCTTGCGATAGCTGTTGATGTAGGTGTTGGTGAGGATGCGGTACAGCCAGGCCTTCAGGTTCGTGCCCGGCTTGAACTGGTGGAAGGACGCGAAGGCCTTCGCGTACGCCTCCTGCACCACGTCCTCGGCGTCGGCGGGGTTGCGCGCCATCCGCAGCGCGGCGCCGTAGAGCTGGTCGAGGTACGGCAGGGCGTCACGCTCGAAGCGGGCGGACCGCTCGTGCGGGGTCTCGGTGGCGACGTCGACCTCGTCGGGTGCGTCGGTGCTCGGCAGGTTCATCGCATACGAGAGTACTGCCGAAGACCTCGGGGCGTGCCGCCCCGTGCCCGGGGACACCACGGTCGCGCTGCTCGCCATGCCGGAATCAACACCGGCGCCCACCACTTTGTTCCCGTGCCTTGTCGCCCGTGGTAGGAATGGCACATGAATCTCGTGCGCGGAATCGGCCGCCTGCTGCTGGGTGGCTTCTTCATCGTCCAGGGCGCCAAGGCCGTGAAGGACCCGGCCCAGTTCGCCACCGCCGCTGAGCCCATCGCCCAGCGGTTCGTGCCCCTCGCCCAGCGGACCCTGCCGCCCGAGGCCTCGGCCTACGTGCCGGAGGACCCGGAGACCCTCGTGCGCCTCAACGGCGCCGCGTCGGTGCTCGGCGGGCTCGGCATGGCCACCGGCATCGGCCGCCGGGGCGGCGCCTACCTCGCCGCCGCGTCCATGCTGCCGCACGTGCTCGCTGCCGACCCGCGGGGTGCGACGCCGGCCGAGAAGAACTCGATCCGCAGCGTCTTCCTGCGCAACCTGGCCCTGCTGGGTGCTGCCCTCGTGGTGTCCCAGGACACGGCCGGCCAGCCCAGCCTGCTGTGGCGCGCCTCCGACAGCCGCAAGCGCCTGGCCCGCGAGGCCGACCGCACCGCGAAGTTCGTGGCCCGCGAGACCGGCAACACCGGCCGCGCGCTCGCCAAGGACATCAAGCGCTACAAGCGCGAGGCCCAACTGCAGGCCCGGATCGCCCGCAAGACCATCGAGGGCGCCCTTCCGTGACCCCGTGCGTCTCGTGACCCGCTGGGTCGCCCCCACCACGGGGGGTCCGGTACGCGGCCGGGTCACCGTACCGGGCTCGAAGTCGGCCACGGCACGCGCGTTCGTGCTGGCCGCCCTCGCCGACGGCCCGTCGACGCTGTCGGGGGTGCTCGAGGCCCGCGACACCCGGCTGTTGCGCACCGCGCTAGGGTCGCTGGGCGTCGGCTTCACCGACCACCCGGACGCCTCGGTCACCGTCACGCCCCCCGCCCGGTTCGCCGCCGGCGCGGTGGACGTCGGCCTGGCCGGGACCATCATGCGCTTCGTCCCGCCCCTGGCCGCCCTGGCCGACGGCGTCACCCCGTTCACCGGCGACCGGGAGGCCGAAGTGCGACCCATCGCCCCCCTCCTCGACGGCCTGCGCCAGGCGGGGGTCCAGATCGAGGGCGACGCGCTGCCCTTCACGGTCCGCGGCACCGGCTGGGTGCCCGGAGGCGAGGCCACCATCGACGCCTCCCGCTCCAGCCAGTTCGTCTCCGGCCTCCTGCTGGCGGCCGCCCGCTTCGACGCCGGGCTGGTCGTCCACCACCGGGGCGGCGCCGTCCCGTCCCGACCGCACATCGGCCTCACCCTGGCGATGCTGCGCGACCGGGGCGTCGACGCCGAGGCCGTCGGTGACGCCTCCTGGCGCGTGGCCCCTGGGCCCATCGCGGCACGCGACGAGGCGATCGAGCCCGACCTGGTCAACGCGGCGGTCTTCCTGGCCGCAGCCCTGCCCACGGGCGGCTCCGTCACCGTCGCGTGGCCCCGGCACACCCTGCAGGCCGCCGACGCGATCCTGGGCACGCTGGAGGCCCTCGGCGGCACCGTCACCCGCGACGGCGACAGCGTCACCGTGACCGGCACCGGCGTCGTGCGCGGGGCCGACCTGGACCTCACCGACGCCAGCGAGCTCACCTGCATCGCCGCGGCCCTGCTGGCGCTGGCCGACGGCCCCGGCTCGATCCGCGGCGTCGCGCACGTGCGCGGGCACGAGACCGACCGGCTCGCCGCCCTCGAGACCGAGCTGCGCGCCCGCGGGGCGGGCGTGCACCAGACCCCCGACGGCCTGGCCATCGTGCCCGGGCCGCTCACCGGTGGGGTGTGGGGCTGCTACGCCGACCACCGCATGGCCCACGCCGGCGCCGTCCTCGGCCTGGCCGTGGCCGGGGTCGAGCTCGACGACGTGGGGTCCACCACCAAGACCATGGCCGACTTCCCCGGCCTGTGGTCGGGGCTGGTGGCCCCGTGAGCAGCCGCGCCTGGTCGCGCGACGAGCACGACGGCTACGGCCGGCCCCCGCGCCGCACGCGCCCCCGCACCAAGGACCGCCCCGACTACTCCGACGCCGAGGTCGGGCTGGTGATCACGGTCGACCGCGGCCGGTACTCGGTCGACCTCGACAACGACGCCGGCCACCGCCGCGTCCTGGCCACCAAGGCCCGCGCGCTGGGCCGCAAGGGCGTCATCGTGGGCGACCGCGTCCGGGTCGTGGGCGACACCACCGGCGACGAGGGCACCTTGGCCCGCATCGTCGAGGTGGTCGAGCGCGAGACCGTCCTGCGACGCACGGCCGACGACGACGACCCGCACGAGCGCCCGATCGTCGCCAACGCCGACCAGCTCGCGATCGTCACCGCGCTGGCCGACCCGCCGCCGCGGATGGGCATGATCGACCGGATCCTCGTGGCCAGCTTCGACGCGGGCCTGCGCCCGCTGCTGGTCCTCACCAAGGCCGACCTCGCCGCTCCCGACCGACTGCTGGTCGCCTACGCCGGCCTCGACGTGGACGCCGTGGTGGTCCAGCCCGGCGCCGACCTGACCGAGCTGCGCGACCTCCTGGCCGGCCACCGGACCGTCTTCGTCGGGCACTCCGGCGTGGGCAAGTCCACGCTGGTCAACGCGCTGATCCCCGACGCGGGCCGCGCGATCGGGCACGTCAACGAGGTGACCGGGCGGGGGCGGCACACCTCCACGTCCGCGATCGCCCTCGAGCTCCCCGAGCCGGGTGGCTGGGTGATCGACACCCCGGGCGTCCGGTCGTTCGGGCTGTCGCACGTGACCACGGACACGATCCTGGCGGCGTTCGACGACCTGGCCGCCCTCGTCGCCGACTGCCCGCGCGGCTGCCAGCACGACTCCACCGCGCCCGAGTGCGCGCTCGACGAGGCCGTCGCCCGGGGCGACCTGCGCCCCGAGCGGCTGGAGTCGTTCCGCCGCATGGAGAAGGTCTGGACGAGCCCGCCCGCGTGGGACTGATCCGGCGCCCACGGTGCGCCGCTAGGGTGAGCGCATGCCCGAGACCTCCTACGTGGACGACGTGCGGCTGGCGCACGTGCTCGCCGACAACGCCGACGCGCTCACCATGGCGCGGTGGAAGGCGCTGGACCTGCAGGTGAGCGCGAAGCCCGACCTGACCGAGGTCACCGACGCCGACCTCGCCGTCGAGGACGCCCTGCGCGCCACCCTGAAGCGGGCCCGGCCGCGCGACGCCGTGCACGGCGAGGAGCGGCAGGACACCGGCCACGGGCCGCGGCGCTGGATCATCGACCCGATCGACGGCACGCGCAACTTCGTGCGCGGCGTCCCGGTCTGGGCCACGCTCATCGGGCTCATGGACGGCGACGAGGTCGTGGTGGGCATGGTGTCGGCCCCGGCGCTGCAGCGCCGCTGGTGGGCCTCGAAGGGCGGCGGGGCGTTCACCGGCAAGACGCTCGCCTCGGCCACGCGGCTGCAGGTCTCGGGGGTGGACGCCGTGGAGGACGCGTCGCTGTCCTACAGCTCGATCGGGGGCTGGGTCTCCTCCGGGCGCGGGCAGGAGTTCGTCGACCTGATGCGCGAGTCCTGGCGGACCCGCGCCTACGGCGACTTCTGGAGCTACATGCTCGTGGCCGAGGGCGCGGTCGACATCGCCTGCGAGCCCGACCTGGCCCTGTACGACATGGCCGCCCTGGTCCCGATCGTCACCGAGGCCGGCGGTCGCTTCACGAACCTGGACGGCGTCCTGGGGCCGGTGGGCCCCGGCGCCCTGGCCACCAACGGCCGCCTGCACGACCTGGTCGTCGGCCGGCTCACACCGTCCGAGCCCACGGTCGACCTCGGGCGCCTGACCCCCTGAGCGGCGTCAGCGCACCTCGACGCGGATGGCCTCGGGCATCGCGGTGAGGGCCTCGACGACCGCGTCGGTGACCTCGCCGCCGATGTCGAGCACGACGTAGCCGACGTGCCCGCGGGTGGCGAGGGTCTGCCCGTCGATGTTGGTGCCGTGCTCGGCCAGGATGGTGTTGATCTTGGCCAGCACGCCGGGCACGTTCTGGTGCAGGTGCATGATCCGGCGCGCGCCGGGGCCCTGCGCGGCGACGGCGGGCAGGTTGACCGACAGCACCGTGGAGCCGTTCTCGGAGTAGTCGGCCAGCTTGCCGGCCACGAAGGAGCCGATGTTCTCCTGCGCCTCTTCGGTGGAGCCGGCCACGTGCGGGGTCAGGATCACGTTCGGGGTGCCGCGCAGCGGGCTGGTGAAGTAGGGGCCGTTCTTCTTCGGCTCGGTCTCGAACACGTCGATGGCCGCCCCGGCGATGTGGCCCGAGTCGAGGTGGCGCTTGAGCGCCTCGGTGTCGACGACGAAGCCGCGCGACAGGTTCAGGAACAGCGAGCGGGGGCGCATCATCTGGAACTCGGCGTCGCCCCACAGGCCGCGGTTGCCCGCCCGGCCGTCGACGTGCAGCGAGATGGTCTCGGCGGTGGCCAGGAGCTCCTCCAGCGAGCCCATCCGGCGGGCGTTGCCCAGCGCGAGCCGATCGACGATGTCGTAGAAGTAGACGCTCATGCCCAGCGACTCGGCAACCACCGACAGCTGCGAGCCGATGTTGCCATAGCCGACGATGCCCAGCGACCGTCCGCGGATCTCGTGGGACCCCTTGGCCGACTTCACCCACTCACCGGCGTGCATGCGCGCGTTGTGGTCGGTCAGGTGGCGCGCCATCGCGATGATCTCGCCGATCGCGAGCTCCACCACCGAGCGGGTGTTGCTGTAGGGGGCGTTGAACACGGCCACGCCGCGGGCGGTGGCTTCGTCGAGCGCGATCTGGTTCGTACCGATGCAGAACGCGCCCACCGCCTTGAGCTGCGGGGCCGACTCGAACACCCGCTTGGTCAGCATCGTGTTGGACCGGATGCCGAGCAGGTCGACACCCTGCAGCGCGGCGATCAGGCCGTCCTCACCGAGCGCGCTCGGCAGCGTCTCGACGTCGTAGCCCTTCTCGGTCAACAGCTTGATGCCGGACGGGTGGATGTTCTCGAGCAGGAGCGCCTTCACCCGGGGGATTCTACGGCCGGGCGCGGAAGGCGGGGATCGCGGCCACCAGTCGGGCGGTGTAGGGGTGCTCGGGCTCGCTGAACAGCCGCTGGGTGGGACCGGCCTCGACGATCCGGCCCGCCTGCATGACGACCGCGTCGGGGCAGACGTGCCGGACCACGGCCAGGTCGTGGCTCACGAACAGCAGGGTCAGGCTCAGCTCGTCGACGAGCCCCATCAGCAGGTTGAGCACCTGGGCGCGCACCGACACGTCGAGCGCCGAGACCGCCTCGTCGGCGATCAGCACCTCGGGGGACGGGGCGAGCGCCCGGGCGATCGCGATGCGCTGGCGCTGGCCGCCGGAGAACTCGTGGGGGTAGCGCCGGGCGGCGTCGACCGGCAGGCCCACGGCGTCCAGCACCTCGGCCACGCGTGCGCGCGGGTCGAGGTCGCCGCGCTCGCGCCGGATGATCGGGCTGCGCAGCGGCTCGGCGACGATGTCGCCCACGTTCATGCGGGGGTTCAGCGAACTGCGCGGGTCCTGCAGGACCAGCTGCACCGAGGCGCGCAGGAAGCCCAGGCGTCGCTCGGGCACCCCCGAGACCACACGGCCGTCGAACCGCACCTCCCCCGAGGTGGGCCGGTCCAGCGAGGCCATCAGCCGGATCAGGGTGGACTTTCCGGAGCCGGATTCCCCCACGATGCCCAGGCGCTGGCCACGCTCGACGGTGAGGCTCACGTCGTCGAGGGCCACGACCCGGCGCGGGCCGCTGCTGTAGACGCGGGTCAGGTTCTCGACCTCGTACAGGCTCATCGGTCCCTCCGCACGTGGTCGGCGACGGTGGGCAGGCGGGTTCCGGGCTCGAGCAGGTCGAGGCGGGCGGTGGCGACCAGGCCCGCGGCGTACGGGTGCCGGGGCTCGTTGAAGACCTGGTCGGCAGTGCCGCGCTCCACGACCTCGCCGTCGAGCATCACGACGACGTCGGAGCAGATCTGCGAGACCACGGCCAGGTCGTGGCTGATGAACAGGCAACTGGCGCCCACGGCGTCCAGCACCTCGTCGAGGACCCGCAGGACCGTCGCCTGGACGGTCACGTCGAGGGCCGTGGTGGGCTCGTCGCAGATGACGAGGTCGGGCCGGTTGACCAGCGCCATGGCGGTGACGACGCGCTGCCGTTGGCCGCCCGAGAGCTGGTGGGGGTAGCTGTCGGCGACCCGCTCGGGGTCGTCGAACCCGACGGCGCCGAGCACCTCGAGGACGGCGGCGCGGGCGCGCCCGGCGTCGCGGTCGCGGTGCAGCCGGAAGACCTCGGCGACCTGCCGACCGGCGGTCATGGTCGGGTCCAGGGCGGTCATGGGCTCCTGGAAGATCATGCCCATCTGGTCGCCGCGCAGGCGGGACAGCGCACGGTCGCTCAGCCCCACGAGCTCGCGCCCGTCGAGGCGGATGGAGCCGCTCACACGGGCGTTCTCGGGCAGCAGGCCCATGATCGCCAACGCGGTGACGGTCTTGCCCGAACCGGACTCCCCGATGATGCCCAGGCGCTGGCCCGGGGCGAGGTCGAGGTCGAGGCCGCGCACGACGGGCTTTAGCCGGCCGAACGCGATCGACAGGTCGCGGACCGCCAGGGTGGCGCCGGGGCCGTTCGTGGCGGTCATGCGACCTCCCGCAGCTTCGGGTCGAGGAAGTCGCGCAGGCCGTCGCCGACGAGGTTGAACCCCAGCACGGCGGCGGCGATGGCGAGGCCGGGCCACACAGCCTGGGCGGGGTGGCTGAACAGGTAGGTCTGGGCGTCGCCCAGCATGCGGCCCCACGACGGCACGGTGGGCGGGGTGCCCAGCCCGAGGTAGGACAGCGCGGCCTCGGCGAGGATCGCCATCGCGAAGCTCACCGACGCCTGCACCCCGATCAGGTGGGCGACGTTGGGCAGCACGTGGCGCACCGCGATGGCCGGGACCGGCGTGCCGGAGGCGCGCGCGGCCAGCACATAGTCGGACGCCAGCACCGACAGCGCGCCCGCGCGCGTGACCCGGATGAACGCGGGGATCGTGGCGATGCCGATCGCCACCATGGCCGTCTCGGTGGACGCCCCGAACACGGCCGCCAGCAGGATGGCGAGCAGGAGCGCCGGGAACGCGTAGGCGACGTCGGTCGCCCGCATCATCACCTCGGCCCCCCAGCGGGGAAGCCACGCCGCGAGGATGCCGAGCGGGACGCCGACCAGCGCCGCGATGCCGACCGCGATGATGCCCACGTACAGGGCCGAGCGGGCGCCCACCAGGATGCGGCTGAACGTGTCGATGCCCATGTGGTCGGTGCCGAGCACGTGCGGCCACCCCGGGTTCTGCAGGCGGGGTGCCGAGCCGACGGCGGTCGCGTCGAACGGCGTCCAGATGAAGGACAGCAGGGCCAGGGCCACCACGGTCGTGACCAGGACCAGGCCCACCCAGAGCTCGGCGCGCTTCACGACTCCTCCCGGGTGCGCAGGCGCGGGTCGATCAGCACGTAGCTCAGGTCGACGACCGCGTTGATGACGAGCACGGCGAAGACCAGCAGCATCGTGATCCCGCGGACCACGACCAGGTCGCTGGTCGCGACCGCGTCGAGCAGGGCCGAGCCCAGGCCGGGCAGGACGAACACGCGCTCGATGACGATCGCCCCCACGATCACCGAAGCCAGCTGGAGCCCCAGGACCGTGACCAGCGAGAGCGCGGCGTTGCGGATGCCGTGGCGGACGAGCGCGCGCCCCTTCGTCCACCCGACGGCGCGCGCGGTGCGGTAGTAGTCCTCCGACAGGACCTCGAGGAACGCCGAGCGCACGTAGCGCACCAGGACGGCGGCCTGGATCACCCCCAGCGTGACCACGGGCAGCACGAGGTGGGACGCCCAGCGGCCCGGGTCGCGCCCGAAGGGGACGTAGCCGTTGGGCGGCAGCCAGCGCAGCAGGACGCCGAACACGAAGACCAGCAGGATGCCGGCCCAGAAGGCCGGGATGGCCATGCCGACCTGGGCGGCCGCCGAGGTGAGCAGGCCGGGGAGGCGGCGCCGCTTGAGCGCAGCCAGGGCCCCGAGCGGGAGCGCGATCAGGACGGCCAGGGCCAGCCCGCCCACGACCAGGGAGCCGGTCACCTCGAGGCGGGGTGCGATCAGCGTGGAGATCGGCAGCGACGAGAACCAGGAGCGGCCGAGGTCGCCGGTGAGCAGCCCACCGACCCACTCGAGGTACTGGACGCCGAACGGCCGGTCGGTGCCCAGCTCGGCCCGCTTCGCGGCGAGCTGCTCGGGCGTGGCGCCGTGCCCGAGGATGACGGCGGCCACGTCGCCGGGCAGCGCCTGGGTGATCACGAAGATCGCGAAGGAGGCGGCTGCGAGGCTGAGCAGGAAGATGCCCAGCCGTGCCACCACCTGGCGCGCCACGACGGGTGTCAGGCCTTGGCGATCGTGGTGACGTCGAACGAGAGCGAGCTGTTGGCGTTCTCCGCCACCCCGGTCACCCCGTGCTGGGTCACGACGAGGTTGGGCAGGGCGAACAGCCACACCGACGCGGCGTCCTCGGCGATCAGCCGAGCGGCCGTGCGCAGCTCGGTGGTGTACTCCTCCACCGTGCCCTCGGTGCCCTTCTTCACGGCCTCCTGGACCGCCGGGTTGTCGTAGCGCCAGTAGAACGCGGGGTTGGCGTAGGTCAGGACGTCACGCGGCTCGACGTGCGACACGATGGTCAGGTCGTAGTCGGCGTTGGTCATCGCGGTGTCGATCCACTGGCGCGGGAACTGGAGCTCCTCGACCTGGACGGTGATGCCCACGGCGCCCAGCTGCGAAGCGATGAACTGTGCCGCCTTGGTGGCGTACGGCAGCGTCGGCGGGCGCAGGCGCAGCGTGAGGTTGGTCTGGCCGGCCTCGGCGAGCAGGGCCTTGGCCTGCTCGGGGTCGTACGGGTAGAGCTGCGACAGGTCCTCGTAGTACGGGTCGGTCGGGACGGCCATGGAGCCGATCAGCGTGCCCTTGCCGTGCCACACGGTGTCGAGCAGCGCCTTGCGGTCGATCGCCATGGTGATCGCCTTGCGGACGCGTACGTCCTTCAGCGCCGGGTTGCCCGTCCCCGCGGGCACGCCCTCGGGGGCGGCGCCGTTGTTGATCGCCATCGTGACCTCACCCTCGGTGCTGCCCTCGATGACCGTGAACCGGCTGGTGTCGCTGAACTGGTCGATCGTCTCGGGCGCCTGCAGGTTGGAGATGATGTCGAGCTGACCCGAGAGCATCGAGGCGTTCATCGCGTTCGGGTCCTTGAAGTACCGGAACGTGACCTCGTCGAAGCGGGTCGGCGTCCCCCAGTACGCGTCGTTGCGCTTCAGGGCGATGCTGTCGCCGGGGGTCCAGCGGTCGAGGGTGAGCGGCCCGGACCCTGCGGTCTGGGAACCGGCGTCGGCGAAGCCGGTCGGGTTCATGACGATGCCGGCGGCGCCGGCCATGTCGAACAGCCAGGTCACGCTGGGGCGGCTCAGCACCACGTTCACCGTCTGCGCGTCGACCGCCTCGGTGCTCGCGACGACCTCCATGGCCCGCTTCAGCTTGGGGGCGACCGTGCCCGTCCGGATCCGCTCGATGTTCGCGACGACCGCGTCGGCATCCACGGGCGACCCGTCGGAGAACTTGGCCGACGGGTTCAGCCGGAAGGTGTAGGTCAGGCGGTCGGGGGTGACGTCCCATGCCTGGGCCAGGAGCGGCTTGAGCTCGCCGGCCGAGTCGAGGCGGATCAGCGTCTCGAAGACGTTGTAGAGCAGCGCCTGCGGACCCGCAGCCGCGTCCGTCGCGGTCGGGTCGAGCGTCTGCGGCTCGGCGGTCGCGCCGATGACGAGGGTCCTCGCCTCACCGGCGGGCGCCTCGGTGGGCGCCGCGGTCGACCCGCTGGGCGCCGGTGCGGGCGCCGGGAGCTGCTGGCCACCGGCCGTGCAGGCCGTGAGCACGAGCGCGGCCGCAGCCACGAGTGCGGCGAACGCACGCCCCCGCGTGCGCACCCCGACAGTGCGGGCCTCTGACTTCGCCATTCGGACCTCCCGACCAACGCTGGCTCCAAGCGCGGACAGCTTACTCCACGCATCAACGGGCGGCCGATCGTGGTGCCTCATAGTCAAGTCCCCGGCTGATGGGGCGTGTGCCTCACAGATTTTTCCCCGGGAACGGGGGTCTAGCCGGCGCGGATTTTGAGGGCTTTGATGTCGGGGGCTCGCCAGGTGAGTTGG
>NZ_JACJFX010000053.1:0-9712 GCF_014164675.1 Propioniciclava sp. MC1683
GCTGCTCCCACCCAACCCCGGCGTTCCCCGAAGTCAGGCTGCCGCCAGCTTCACCCCACTGCTACGACAGCGGGGCGATGCAGGTCTCTCACCTCCATCCGAAACAACAGCGCCTCGTGGCGCACCATGAACAAGCCCACCCCCACCCACAGCCGGACTATTCCGCGGAATAACGGCCATTCCGGCCGGTCGGTCGATGCCCTGTTGTCGGACTTCGGCCACGACCTGCCCCGCCAACCTGAGGCGGCTGCGCCCGCGCACGACCGGACGCCGCTGTTCCGCCCGGCGAACCGGCGCGGCCCTCTGCGCCGCAACCAAGGCTGGGCGCCGTCCCTGCCGCCGGTGGCCGGTTGGCGGATGACCTCAGACCAGGCGCCCGCGTTGTGGCCGTTCGTGGCCGGCCCCGGCCTGCCCCCGACCGGCGCGCAGATCGGTGTGGACGACTTCTCCGGGGGAGCGTTCTACGCCGACCCGGTCGGTTGGACCCTCGATGACTCGATTCCGGTCACCAACACCAACGTGTTCTGCTTCGGTGACCCCGGCCGCGGCAAGTCCGGCACCACCAAGGCGTTCGTGCTGCGCATGTCCGACTTCGGCTACAAGACCCTCATCCTGGGCGACATCAAGGACGAGTACGAGAGCCTGTGCCACTGGTTCGGTGTCGAACCGATCGCCGTCGGCCAGGGCCTGCGCGCGCGGATCAACCCCTTGGACTTCGGGCCACTCATCCACGGGTGGGAGAACCTCACCCCAGCCGAAGCACGAACGCGGGCGACCGTCGTGTTCGGCCGCTGGGGCACGCTGGTGCGCGGTCTGGTCGGGTCGCAGAAGGTCGGCGACGTCCACGTGCCCTACGGGCCGACCGAGGCGCGCGTGGTCGACCAAGCGTTGCGTACCCTCACCGGCTACGCCGACGGGCAAACCCGCCTGACCGAGACGACCCTGCCCGAGTTGAGCAAGTTGATCGAGGACCCCAGCGACGAGCTCGTCAACGAGTGCCGCTACGCCAACCGGCGCCAGTTCCTGGACGACACCCGCCTGCTGCGTGATGCCCTCAACCGGCTCGTCCGTGGCGTCCTGGCGGGTATCTTCGACGCCCACACCACCATCGACGTCGACTGGACCGCCCCCATCCAGTCCCTGTCGTTGTCCCGGCTCAAGCCGCTGGGTGATGAGGCGGTCGCGGTCGCGTTGGCGTGTACCAGCTCGTGGGGCCGCGGCGTCCGGGAAGTGTCCGACCCGAACCAGCTCAACATCACCATCCGTGACGAGGTGTGGCTCCAGCTCCGCCTCGGCCCGGACGCGGTGAAGAGTTTCGACGCCGACCTGCGCCTGTCCCGGTCGGAGGGGTCGGTGCAGTGGTGCAACATGCACCACCCGGCCAACTTCGAGGCCATCGCCGATGCCGGCTCGCAGTCCTCGATGATCGCCCGCGACCTGGGCAAGCTGGCCTCCACGACGATCTACCACGGCATCGAGGACCCCGACGCCGTCCCCACCAGCCTGGGGCCGGTCGCCCACCACGCCATCACCGAGTGGGCGTGTCAGAACAAGGGCCGCGCCCTGTGGAAGGTCGGCGATCGCCAGTTCCGCGTCCAGACCGTCCTCCACCCGGCCGAACGCGCCCTGTTCGACACCAACGAAGCCCTCGCCGGGAAAGGTCCAGAGCACGGCCCGATTCCTGACGGTCTCGCACGCGAGCCTGAGTGGGCACGAGGCGGCCTGTCATGAAGACCTTCATCGTCGGCATCCTCACTCTGGGCCTGCTGGCCACCGCTGGCCCGTTCGCGGTCGCGGTGCTCAGCGTGGTCCTGCTCGTGCCCACCGCTGAGGAGGCCAGCCACGACTACTGCCTCGCCACCCCCGTCATCACCACCCCCGAAGACGACACCACCCCCAGCGACGACCAGACGCCGGCGGTGGAGGGGACGGAGGTTCCGTCGGTGAGTGGGCTGAGTGCCCGCACCGACGGGGCGACCGACGGGTTCGCGTTGCCGCCGGCCGACGACAGCCTGCGCCGGGCGAGCCTGCGCAACCCGCCCACCGAGATCCCCGCCGACATCCTCGCCCTCTACCAAGCCGCCGCGCAGGCCTACAACCTGCCTTGGACACTCTTGGCGGGGATCGGGATGGCCGAGACCAACCACGGACGGCTGAAGGCGACCAGCTACGCCGGAGCGAAGGGGCTGATGCAGTTCATGCCCGCCACCTTCGCCGCCTACGGCGTCGACGGCAACGGCGACGGCGACGCCCACATCCTGAATGAGGCCGACAGCATCTTCTCCGCGGCGAACTACCTGACCGCCAGCGGCGTCCACAACGGTCCCGACGGCGTGCGCGGCGCCCTGTTCGCCTACAACCGGGCGCACTGGTACGTCAACGACGTCCTGTTCTACGCCCACGCCTACGGCGGGGGAGCGGTCCCCGGGACACCCGGCCGAGGGTGTGTGCCGAACGTCGGCATCATCGACGGCGAGATCCCCCAGTCCGACCGCGACGTTGGCTCCGAATACCGGCTCACGGTGGCCACCATCATCGTCAAGCGCGCGGTCGCCGCCGTGTTCCCGACCATCACCACGATCGGCGGGTGGCGGTCCAGCTCGAAGATCTCGGTCAGCGACCACCCCCACGGCAAAGGGCTGGACGTGATGATCTCCAACTACCGCGACCCCGCCCAGATCGCCCTGGGTGATGCGATCTGCGACTGGCTCATCGCCAACCACGAAGTCCTGAAGATCAAGTACCTCATCTGGCGCCAACAGTCCTGGAGCCCGCAGCGGCCGTATTGGCGGCCGATGGCCGACCGCGGCTCGGACACCGACAACCACTTCGACCACGTCCACATCAGCGTCCTCGAGTAACCCCACCCCGTCCAGCCCTAGATAGGGAGTCCGTTCATGCAGCAGCAACGCCGCCACAACCCCTACCCGCTCACTTGGGAGATCCCCCTCGGCGTCCTCCTCGGCGCGGTCCTGGTGCTGTTCTACGGCCTGCACGCCGGTCGCGGGCTCGCGATCTGGCTGGCCGGGTACGGCTGGCACTGGCCGACCCCGACCGCCCTGGTTTCCAGCATCCCCGGCGTGGTGGCCGGTGACCCGCACGCCGGGCTGGCCGACGGCGCCCTGCCTGCCGGGGCGACCGCACCAGTGATCGTGTGCGCCATCGTCGCCGAGCTCGTGCTGCTGGCCGGGATCACCCTCATCACCGTGTGGGGGTGGGCGCGGTGGGGGCCGGGCCGCATCCTCGGCATGGCCACCCCCACCCAAGTCGAGAACGTCCTCGGCGTGAGCCGCCTGCGCAAGGTCCGCCACGTCATCCGCCCCGACCTGTACCCCAAGAAGCGAGCACTCCGATGAGCATGATCACCCACCATGAAGCCAAGCCACGCCGCGTCCGGTTCGACCCCCACCATGTGGGGTGGCGGATCGGCCGCGCCCACCACCCGCGTGCCGGGGACCTGTGGTGCCCGTGGGACCGCACCTGCGGGGTGATCGGCCCCCAGGGCTCGGGCAAGACCCTCGACATCCTGGTCCCCGCCCTGCTCACCGCCCCCGGTGCAGCGTTGGTGACCCTCACCAAACCGGCCGACCTGCTGCTGTCGTGGCAGGCCCGCACCCGCGACGGCCGGCCCTGCCACGTCCTGGACCCGTTCGGCGCCGTCCCGGGCCTGCCCGAACTGGTGTGGAACCCGATCGACGGGTGCGTCGACCCGCTGGTGGCGGAACGCCGGGCGAAGGCGTTCACCGCCGGCACCGTCAAGGCCGGCGCCTCCGGCAGCGGCGACGCCGCGGCACGGTTCTACGCCGCCGAGGCCGCCAAGGTGCTGCAGGGCTACTTCCACGCGGCCGCGCTCACCGGGCAGACCCTCGACGTCGTCCTGCGCTGGGTCGCGAACCCGCTGGCCACTCAGGAGCCAGCTGAGATCCTGCGCGAGCACCCCGACGCCGCCCCGTTCTGGCACGGCCTGCTCACCGGCGCGCTCACCGGCGACGACCGCACCGCCGGGAACACGATCACCACCGTCCAGCAAGCGTTGACCTTGTTCTTCCAGCCAGACATCCGTCGTCGCTGCATGCCGCGTCCGGGGCATCCGGCCACCGACATCGCCGACATCATCCGGCGCGGGGGCACCATCTACCTGCTGGGACGCGAGGACCCCTACGCCAGCGCCAGCCCGCTGATGACCGCCCTGGCCGAACACGTCCTCGACACCGCCCTCGCCCTCGCCACGGCCAGCGAGCACAACAAGCTGTGCCCGCCGATGCTGGCCTGCCTCGATGAGTTGCCCTCGACCGCACCCCTGCCGACCCTCCGCATCCGGATGGCCAACGAACGAGCGTTGGGCATCTCGTTCATCTGGGCTGCACAGACGTGGCGGCAGCTCGCCGCCCTGTACGGCGAGCAGGAAGCCCGCGCCCTGCTCGGCCTGACCAACGTGCTGGTGATGTTCGGCGGCAGCAAGGACGGCGGGTTCAACCGGGAGATCTCCGAACTCGTCGGCAGCGTCCGCGTCGCCCGCACCACCTGGCAGACCGGCGGCAAGGGTGGACGCAGCGTCAGCGGGGAGGACATGGCCATCCTCAAACCCGAGGAAGTCCGGCAGATCCCCACCAAGCAGGCCCTCGTCGTCCCCGAGAACGCACCCCCGATCATCGCCAAGCTGTCGCGCTGCATCGAGGGCAAGATCGGACGCCAACTGTTGGCCGAACTCGACGCCACCCGCACCATCGTCGAGCGTGCGCGTGCTGACGAGGTCTCCATCGAGGCCCGCCAACTCGCCGCCCTGGCCAACGCCCGCCGGCACGCACTCACCGAGGCGGCCGACCACGATGGATAGGACACCGGACAAGTCGCTGGTGTGGACGTTCCCCACCCCCAACACCCCACTGTTGGCCGTCGCCTACCGCGACCTCTACCTCGCCGCAGAGGGCACCGCCCAGCAGAAGGAGATGCTCGGCGACCCGGCCCTGCTCCCGCGCCCGTGGGACCCGGCCACCTGCCAAGACCCGCTCCTGCGCCAGGAAGTGTGGGACTGGCTGGAGGAGTTCGTGGTCTGGTTCAACCGCGAGTACGTGTGGGACCCCAACGCCGGCATGATCCCCTCCTGCTGGCCCCAGCACCCCCACCTCGTCCACGAGATTGCCGTGCTCGCCGACCAACGCCGGCGTGCCGGCATCGCGACCACCAGCGACCTGCTCGAGGACTGGCACCGCTACGCCGTCCCCGCCTTCATCGACCGGATGAAAGCCCGCCTGAAGAACCAGTGCGACGACAGCCACCCCAGCTGGCCCGCCCGCGGCCGCCACGCCCGCCTCATGAACGAGTTCGACACGCGCCTGCGTGCCTACGGCAGCGACGTCACCACCCTCGCCCAGCAACTCGCCGAGCACCACCGGGCCGCCCTCCTGGCCGAACCGACAGCGCGCCCCAACCTCCGCCTGGTCGACGGCAGCCAGGTCGACCCCGACACCGGGGAGATCCTCCGATGAACCCCCAGCCAGACCAGCAGCTCGACCTGCTCGACTTCATCCCCTACACCGACGGCGGTCGGCAAGGCGCCCCACCACCGCCCCCCGAGGTCACCCAGTGCCGGTGGTGCCACCACAGCGAACCCAACGGATTTCTGCTCCGCAACAACCACACCCCCGACAGCTACCGCGCGATCCAGACCACCTGGTGCATCGCCATGGACCTCACCCTGAGCCACCTCATCTACTGGCAACGACGCATCCACGACCAGGACGCCACCCCGACCAGCCGGCGCCGCCCAAAGCACGAGGAGGACCCCCGCCAGGGCATGGCGCGCAGCATGGAACGCGCCCTGGTCGTGTGGCAGCACCGCCGCGACGAGCTCGACGCCCAACTCGACGCCCTCGACATCTCCCGACCCCACCGAACCGAAGAGGCACCGCCCGTCATCGAGCACGTACCCACCCGGCAACCGCCGGCCGCACCCATCCCCGAACAACGAAGCCACCAGCCCCCGGCGCCATCACCCTGACCCGTTCCCAGACGCCATCCACGTCAAGCATCAATGGTGGGGTTGAGCCATCAAAGGTGGGGTTGATACTTTAGGGGTGGCGGTTGCCCCCCCGAGGAGTGGGGGAGC
Source organism: Propioniciclava sp. MC1683 (assembly GCF_014164675.1). Taxonomy (NCBI): domain Bacteria; kingdom Bacillati; phylum Actinomycetota; class Actinomycetes; order Propionibacteriales; family Propionibacteriaceae; genus Propioniciclava; species Propioniciclava sp. MC1683. Next base: position 6,110 of record NZ_JACJFX010000053.1, read on the forward strand.
GTGCGTACCGGAAAGCGTCAGCGGCGCCCGCGACAATCGAGACGACCAAACAGGCGAGGAAAGGCGGACGTGGTGAGCCAGGACTTCGAGGACGTGACCATCGGCCCCAGTGACGAGTTCAGCGTCGGGAAGTCTCCCGATGGGGAGCCCGTCATCCTGATCGAGCAGACGGCGTTCGAGGAACCGGATCGGTGGCTGTGCTTCGGTGAGGGGTTCGATGACGTGCGGCGTATGCGCGAACTGGCCGCTGCCCTGCACGACCTGGCCGCCCGCGCCGAGCGGGGGGAGTGGCGGACGGCATGAGCGCCGAGAACGAACCCGCGGCCGACCCGGGCCAGTTCCTGCGCGAGGTCGCCAACGCCGATGAGGGCTGGTCGGAACGCTACGGCGGTCCGGAAGGGATCGCCCGCTGGACCCTGAACCTGCAGGACGCCCTCAAGGAACAGGCCAGCGACCTGGCAGCGGTCCGAACCGCCGCCATCCGGGAGATGCTGACCACCCGCTCCCTGGCCGACATCGCCCAAGCCCTCGGCGTCAGCAAGCAAGCCGTGTCCAAGGCCGCCAACAGCCCCACCTGGACCGACCCCCGTTGGTGACGTGGCTGGCCACTACGAGGCCAGCAACCGAGGCCGACGCCCCCCGGGGGCGTCCGCCGGCGGGCGGCTAGCCTTGAGGTGAGGGGCCGGTGGCCGGTGTCTCCCGGGGGTGGGTTAAGACAGGCCGCCGGCTCCCCTCATGCGCGTAGCCGCTTGCGTCTCCGGGCCACCGAAGCAGCTGTCCGACCCAACAGCTGGGCCACCTGTCGAGCCGTCAGGTCGGGACGCAACACCAGCGCATCCTCTTCCGGGGTGAAGGTTCCCGACCGGGTCGCAGCCACACGATCCGCTGCCGCGGCAGCTCGAGCAGCAGCGTTGATCTTGTCCCGCTGCGTGTGGCTGTAGATCACCGCACGACGCTTGTTCCGGTCCCGGTTCTCCTCCGCATACACACGGTCCCGAGCCACCACAGCAGGGTTCCGGCGTCGCCACCGCTTCATCACCACCGCATGCACCGACCGGCCCACCAGCTCGGCCACCTCGACATCACTCGCAGGGCCGTCCAAGACGGCGAGCTCGTCGGGAGTCCACCTCTGGCGACTCACGACAACACGTGCGGAACGGACAGGCGTACTGCGCAGTGGGACCACGGATCGGCTCCTTGAATGGGGGGTGCAAGCCGGGAGGAGGCGCCAAACAGGGTAGGCCCGGATCGCGCTGTGGTGATGGTCGGTCCATCGACCATCTCATGGGGGGTCCGGTTGGTGCCAGGTTTCCGGCGGCCAGCCCCTGAACCCTTGGGGAGTGAGAGACCTGGGGAGTGGTTCAATCGAAGCGAAGCAGCGGCCCTCGGAGCTGTTCGTATACCTGTTGTCCCCGGATAGGCGGTCGACTCTGGTGGTACCGCTGCCACAGCCCCCGAAGGAGTCTCCCGATGAGTGCTCAGTCAGACCGCCTCACCCAGCGCCTGGCTGCGTGGCGCCGGCGGGATCCTGTGTCGCTGCGGACAGCGACCATCCTCAGCCTGGCCACCTTCGTGCTGGTCGCCCTCGGCGCTGTCTACATCCTGGGGCGGCCTTGGCAGCACGGATGGGGGCTGGAGATCGGCTACCTGTCGTGGAAGGATCGGCTGCTCTACGCCGGCGGGCTGGTAACCCTCAGCGGTGCCCTCGTTGCCCTGGTCGTCAACTACCGCAAGCAGCTCGCCGCCGAAGCCGGCCAGTTCACGGCGGGCTTCGCCGACGCCGCCCGCCAACTCGGTGACCAGGCGCCCGCGGTCCGGATCGCCGGCGTGTACGCCCTTGCCACGCTCGCCGACCGGCACCCCGGCCGCCGACAGCAATGCATCGACGCGCTGTGCGGCTACCTTCGCCTGCCCTACCACCCCGAGGCCGGGGCTGGTCACCTGGCCGAACGCAGCACCGAAACCACCGACACAGAGACGCACGTCAAGACCATCGACAGGCGCAGTTACAGAGCCGACGACCGCGAGGTACGGCTCACCATCATCCGCACCATCCGCGATCACCTCCGGCCCCACGCCGCCGTCAGCTGGCAGGGCCACGATTTCGACTTCACCGGCGCCACCTTCGATGGCGGCGACTTCACCAAGGCCGTCTTCTCCGGCGGCACGGTCAACTTCGAGGGCGCGGAGTTCTCCGGCGGCACAGTCCACTTCGAGGGGGCGGAGTTCTCCGGCGGCACGGTCCACTTCACGGAGGCGGAGTTCTCCGGCGGCACAGTCCACTTCGGGAGGGCGAAGTTCTCCGGCGGCACGGTCCACTTCGGGGGGGCGGAGTTCTCCGGCGGCATTGTCAACTTCGCGGAGGCGGAGTTCTCCGGCGGCACAGTCCACTTCGGGAGGGCGAAGTTCTCCGGCGGCACGGTCCACTTCGGGGGGGCGGAGTTCTCCGGCGGCACGGTCGACTTCTGGCGGGCGGTGTTCTCCGGCGGCACGGTCGACTTCAGGTCGGCGGAGTTCTCCGGTGGCACGGTCCACTTCGGGAGGGCGGAGTTCTCCGGCGGCACGGTCGACTTCAGGTGGGCGGTGTTCTCCGGCGGCACGGTCGACTTCAGGTCGGCGGAGTTCTCCGGTGGCACGGTCCACTTCGGGAGGGCGGAGTTCTCCGGCGGCACGGTCCACTTCACGGGGGCGGAGTTCTCCGGTGGCACGGTCCACTTCGGGAGGGCGGAGTTCTCCGGCGGCACGGTCCACTTCACGGGGGCGAAGTTCTCCGGCAGCACGGTCCACTTCACGGGGGCGAAGTTCTCCGGCGGCACAGTCCACTTCGAGGGGGCGAAGTTCTCCGGCGGCACGGTCCACTTCGTGGGCGCGGAGTTCTCCGGCGGCACGGTCCACTTCGCGGGTGCAGTGCTCGCGGGCGGGGAGGTGCGAGCTGAGCGAGAGCAGCTTGCTGTGCTTGCGCCCGACCTTGCGAACGTCACTTGGGCGGGCGGGGGCCTGAATGTTGGAGGGGCAGTCGCGAAGTCCGAAGAGGAGTTGAGACGGTTGCTGGCCTCGACTCAGTGATGTCGGTTTCGAGTGACGCGTCCGGCGGACTCATGTCCCGGTGTCGGCCGCGGCGTTCGCCTGTCCGACACCCGCCAAAGTGAGACCTCGACCCGCCTCTGGTCGGGAAATGAGACCTGCACCGCTGCTGACGCCCATCACACGGGCGATGTCGACCACGGTGCGGCCTTCAGAGGCCATGCCTCGGGCCAGCTTGGTTCGGTCAGAAGTGATCTTGGAGGGTCGCCCAACTCGCTTGCCGGAGGCGTTGGCGGCCGCGAGCCCGGCGACCGTGCGTTCCTTCATGAACTCGGCGCGTATCGGTGTCAAGTCTCTAGGGCGTGTCGCGTAACTGGTCTCGTAGGCAGATGATGGTGCTGGCCAGGACGAGGCCGGCGCGGTAGTTGCGAGCGAGTTTGTCGTAGCGGGTGGCGATGGCGCGGAACTCCTTGATCCGGTTGAAGAAGCGTTCCACCACGTTCCTGCCCTTGTAGATGGTGGGATCGAAGGCAGGTGGGCGACCGCCGCGGCTGCCCTTGGCCTTGCGACGGGCGATCT
>NZ_JACJFX010000054.1:0-8563 GCF_014164675.1 Propioniciclava sp. MC1683
AGATCGCCCGTCGCAAGGCCAAGGGCAGCCGCGGCGGTCGCCCACCTGCCTTCGATCCCACCATCTACAAGGGCAGGAACGTGGTGGAACGCTTCTTCAACCGGATCAAGGAGTTCCGCGCCATCGCCACCCGCTACGACAAACTCGCTCGCAACTACCGCGCCGGCCTCGTCCTGGCCAGCACCATCATCTGCCTACGAGACCAGTTACGCGACACGCCCTAGGCCTGGTCGCCCGCAGGTTCGACCTCGACCGGGAAGTTCACCGACGCCGCGATGAAGCAGGCCGCGCCCGCCTCGGCGTGCAGTTGGGGCAGCAGATGCGCCTGCCCCGGGTCGGCCAACGTCACGCGCGGGCGGAGCAGCACGCGGGTGAACCGGCCGCCGATGCCCTCCTGCTCCAGCCAGCCCTGCGGGGTGTCGGTGTAGCCGGTCACCACCACGCCGTGGGTCACCGCCACGTGCAGGAACGACAGCAGGTGGCACTCGCTCAGCGCCGCGAGGAGCAGCACCTCAGGGTTCCAGCGGGCCGGGTCGCCGCGGAAGGGCTTGTCGGCCGACAACAGCAGGTCCGGACGCCCCGCGCTGCGGGCCAGCACGTCCCGGCCGTAGGTGCGGAACCCGGACGTGCCCTCGCCGCGGTCGCCGGTCCAGGCGACGTCGAGGGTGTAGGTGTGGGTCGCCATCAGGCCGGGCGCAGGTGCTCGACGTCGCCGGCCACGAAGGTGCGCACGGTGGTGCCGTCGTCGACGACGATGCCGCCGCCGGCGTCCACCCCGACGGCCCGGCCCCGGACGGGCTCGCCGCCGGCCACCCGCACGACGACCTCGCGGCCGATGGTGTCGCAGCGGCGGCGGTAGGCGTCCACGACGTCCTGCCCGGCGTCCCAGGCGGAGAACCACGTCTCGAGGGAGCGCAGGACCGCGGCGACGATCGTGGTGGCCCCGGCGTCCGACCCCTCGAGCCGGGTGGAGGTCGCGGTGGGGACGGGCAGCTGGTCGGCGCGCAGCGCGACGTTCAGGCCGAAGCCGAGGACCGCCCGGGGGTGGTCGAGGTCGCCGACCGACTCGCAGAGGATGCCGCACAGCTTGCGCTCGTTCACCAAGACGTCGTTGGGCCACTTGAGGCGGGCGTCCAGCCCCGTGGCGGCCCGGACGCCGTCGGCCACGGCCATGCCCACCAGCAGCGGCAGCCAGCCCCATTCCGGCATCGGACGCCGGGGCGCGACGAGCACGGAGCACGCGACCGAGGTGTCGGGCGGCGCCTCCCAGCGACGGGCCAGCCGGCCACGCCCGGCGCTCTGGTGCCCGGAGACCAGCACGCGGCCCGCGGGGGCGCCCTCGCGGGACTGCCGGGCCAGGTCGGCGTTGGTGGAGCCGGTGCTCGCGACGACGTCGACGTGCTGCCACAGCCCTCCGGCGACGGCGACGGCCAGGGCGTCCGCCTCGATGAATCCGCTCACGGCCGCCAGCGTAGCCACCGACGGGCAGGTGGGCTTGGGGGCTGGGGGTCGATAGGCATTATGGTCAGCGCATGGAGATCGACATCCACACGACGAAGGGGAAGATCGCCGATCTCGGGGAACGCATTCTCGCCGCTGAGAACGCCGCCTCCCCGGCTGCCGTTGAAAAGCAGCACGCCAAGGGCAAGCTCACGGCCCGCGAGCGCATCGCCGCGCTCCTGGACGAGGGCACCTTCGCGGAGTTCGACGAGTTCGCCCGCCACCGCTCAACGGCGTTCGGCATGCAGGCCAAGCGTCCCTACACCGACGGCGTCATCACCGGCGTCGGCGCCATCCACGGCCGTCCCGTCTGCGTCTTCAGCCAGGACGTCGCCCTCTTCGGCGGCGCGCTCGGCCAGGTCTACGGCGAGAAGATCGTCAAGATCATCGACTTCGCGATCAAGACCGGCTGCCCGCTGATCGGCATCAACGAGGGTGGTGGCGCCCGCATCCAGGAGGGCGTGGTCTCCCTCGGCCTCTACGGCGAGATCTTCCGCCGGAACACGCTGGCCTCCGGCGTGATCCCGCAGATCTCCCTGATCATGGGCGCCGCGGCCGGTGGCCACGTGTACTCCCCGGCCCTGACCGACTTCACGATCATGGTCGACCAGACCTCGCAGATGTTCATCACCGGCCCCGCCGTCATCAAGACGGTCACGGGTGAGGACGTGACGCTGGAGGAGCTGGGCGGCGGTCGCACGCACAACGCCAAGTCGGGCAACGCCCACTACCTGGCCGCCGACGACAACGACGCGATCGAGTACGCCCGCGAGCTGCTGAGCTACCTGCCGCAGAACAACCTCGAGGACCCGCCGGTCTACGACGAGGCCGAGGTCGACCTCACGATCACCGACCACGACCGCGAGCTCGACGTCCTGATCCCCGACAGCCCGAACCAGCCGTACGACATCCGCACGGTCATCAAGACGGTCCTCGACGACGACGAGTTCCTCGAGGTCCAGGAGCTGTACGCCGGCAACATCGTCGTGGGCTTCGGCCGCATCGAGGGTCGCGTCGTGGGCATCGTGGCGAACCAGCCCATGGTCTTCGCCGGCTGCCTCGACATCAACGCCTCCGAGAAGGCCGCCCGCTTCGTCCGCACGTGTGACTGCTTCAACATCCCCGTGCTGACGTTCGTGGACGTCCCCGGCTTCCTGCCGGGCGTCGAGCAGGAGCACAACGGCATCATCCGCCGTGGCGCGAAGCTCATCTACGCCTACGCCGAGGCCACGGTCCCGCTGGTCACGATCATCACCCGCAAGGCCTACGGTGGCGCGTACGACGTCATGGGGTCGAAGCACCTGGGTGCCGACGTGAACCTCGCGTGGCCGACCGCCCAGATCGCCGTCATGGGCGCCGAGGGTGCGGTCGAGATCCTGTACAAGAAGGAACTCGCCGAGGCCACCGACCCGGTCGAGCGCCGCAAGGAGCTCATCCAGGAGTACAACGACGAGCTGGCCAACCCGTACGTCGCCGCCGAGCGTGGCTACATCGACCAGGTCATCTACCCGCACTCCACGCGCGAGACGATCATCCGGGTCATGCGCCTGCTCCGCACCAAGCGCGAGACCCTGCCGCCCAAGAAGCACGGGAACATCCCGCTGTGACCGAGCAGATCTCGCCCGAGGAGCAGGGCCCGCTGTTCCAGGTGGTGTCCGGGAACCCGTCGGACGAGGAGCTGGCGGCGCTGACCGCCCTGCTCACCGTCGTCCGGCGGGGACGCGGTCGCCCGCACGCGCCGGTGAACTCGGCGATCGCGGGTGGCTGGCGTTCGCACTGGCACCTCGTGCGGCACGCAGTGCTGCAGGGCCACGGCGCGTGGCGGAGCACGGCGCGCCGCTGACCCCTCCCCTTCCTCCCGCTTGGTGGCGGCCGTTAGGCTCGACGCGTCCGCCACCAAGCGAAGGAGTGCCAAGGATGGCCGCCGTAGACGACATCAAGTCGAGCCTCGACCTGTCCCAGATCGCCCAGTACCTGGGCACCGACGAGCAGACCGCCAACGAAGCGGTCGACCAGGCCCTCGCCCAGCTCGTCGGGGCGATGGACGACAACGCCACCGATGCCGCCAGCGCCGTCGGCCTCAGCCGCGCCGCGCTCAACGACCACCTCGAGGGCTCCGCCTTCGGTGACAGCATCGACATCAACGCGGTCGACGCCGCCGACGGCGAGAAGATCGTCAGCCACGTCTTCTCCCCCACCCAGATCCAGTCCCTCGGCCCCGGCATGGGGGGCAACCTCCTGCGCCGACTGCTCCCCCTCCTCGCCCCGCTCGTGATGGGCTACCTCGCCAGCAAGCTGCAGGAGAAGATGGGCGGCGGCGGTCGCGCGCAGGCCCCTTCGCAGGGCGGTGGCCTGGGTGACATCCTGGGCGACCTGCTCGGCGGTGGCGCCCCCCAGCAGCAGTCCGGCTCCGCCGGCGGCGGCCTGGGCGACATCCTCGGTGACCTGCTCGGCGGCGGCGCGCCCCAGCAGCCCACCCAGGCCCCCTCCTCGGGCGGCACCGGCGGCTTCCAGGCCCCGACCTCCGACGGCGGCCTCCGCATCGACCCGGGCACCTCGGCCCCGCGCCAGTCCCAGCCGCAGTCGCCCATGGGCGGCGGCGCGGGCGACCTCCTGGGGGGTCTCCTCAAGGAGATCCTCATCGGCCGTCGCTGACCTTGCGGCTGGTCCTCGCATCGGCGTCGCCGGCGCGCCTGCACACCCTGCAGGCCGCCGGCGTCGACCCGATCGTGCACGTCTCCGGCGTCGACGAGTCCGTGGTCGACGAACGTGACCCCGAAGCCCTCGCCTGCGCCCTGGCCCGGCTGAAGGCCGAGGCCGTCCTCGCCGAGGTCGGCACCGGCGGCGACCTCGCCCTCGTGGGCTGCGACTCGGTCCTGGCCCTGGGCGGGGACATCCACGGCAAGCCGTACACCGACGAGGCGGTGCGCGAGCGCTGGCGCCTCATGCGCGGCCGCACGGGCGAGCTCGTCACCGGCCACCACCTCGCCGTCGTCCGCGACGGCACCGTCCACCGCGACACCCGCGCCGCCACCACCCGCGTGACCTTCGCCGACGTCACCGACGACGAGGTCGAGGCCTACCTCGCCACCGGCGAGCCCCACCACTGCGCCGGCGCCTTCACCATCGACGGCTACGGCGGCCCCTTCGTCGAACGCCTCGAGGGCGACCCCCACAACGTCGTCGGCATCAGCCTCCCCCTGCTGCGCCGCATGCTCGCCGACGCCGGCGTCGCGTGGCCCACCCTCTGGCGCCGGTAACCTGATCGGGCCATGACCGAGATCACGCCCGCTCCCCCACACAGCGCCCTGCCCGCCGCCGTGCGGGCCATGCGCCCGCGCCAGTGGGTCAAGAACGTCCTCGTCGTGGCCGCCCCCGCCGCCGCGGGCTCCCTGTTCCAACCGGCGGTCGCGCTCAACACGCTCGGGGCGTTCGTCGCCTTCTGCCTGGTCAGCGCGTCCATCTACCTCATCAACGACGTCCGCGACGTCGAGGCCGACCGCCTGCACCCGAAGAAGCGGTTCCGGCCCATCGCCGCCGGCGAGCTCACCGCGCGCACCGCGCTGGTGCTGGCCGCGATCACGGTCGTCGCCAGCCTGGCGCTGGGCGCCGCGATCGCCCCGCAGCTGGCGGCCACGCTGGCCACCTACTGGGTCCTCCAGGTCGGCTATTCCCTGTTCCTGAAGAACCAGCCCATCATCGACCTGGCCGTGGTGGCGTCCGGATTCCTGCTGCGCGCGGTCGCCGGCGGCGTGGCGTCCGACATCGCGCTGTCCCAGTGGTTCCTGCTCGTGGCGGCGTTCGGGTCGCTGTTCATGGTGGCCGGCAAGCGCTACTCCGAGATCCGCGAGCTCGGCCCCGAGGCCGGCACCCGCGCCTCCCTGGCCCGCTACACCGACACCTACCTGCGCTTCGTGTGGACCATGGCGTGCACCGCCGTGATCATGTCCTACAGCCTGTGGGCGTTCGAGCAGTCGGGCGACTCCATGCTGGCGGGGGTGCCCTGGCACGCCGTCTCGATCGCCCCGTTCACGCTCGCGCTGCTGCGCTACGCCTACACGATCGACACCGGCGCGGCCGGTGAACCCGAGGACGTCGTCCTGACCGACCACGTCCTGCAGGGCCTCGGCGTCCTCTGGGCGGTCCCGGTCGTGCTCGGCCTGCTGGGCTGACGGACGCCCCACGCCGGGGTCCCCACGGGGATGGGACCTGTCGATTACAAAGGGGCACTGCTTTGGTCCTAGACTCCCGAACGGACACGGCTTTCGCGCCATGAAGGACTTTCAAGGAGGAAATGTGCCTATCACCAAGGTTCTCGTCGCCAACCGCGGTGAGATCGCCGTCCGCGTCATCCGCGCGGCCCGCGACGCCGGGCTGCCGAGCGTGGCCGTCTACGCAGACCCTGACGCAGACTCGCTGTTCGTGAAGCTGGCCGACGAGGCCTTCGCCCTGAACGGCATGACCCCGGCCGAGACGTACCTCGACGTCGCCAAGATCCTGGCCATCGCCGAGCGCACCGGCGCAAACGCGATCCACCCGGGCTACGGCTTCCTCGCCGAGAACGCCGACTTCGCGCAGGCGGTCCTCGACGCCGGCCTGATCTGGATCGGCCCCCCGCCGGCCGCGATCGACGCGCTGGGTGACAAGGTCAAGGCCCGCCACATCGCGCAGAAGGTGGGCGCCCCGCTGGTGCAGGGCACCCCCGACCCGGTCAAGGACGCCGACGAGGTCGTCGCGTTCGCCAAGGAGTTCGGCCTGCCGATCGCGATCAAGGCCGCCTACGGCGGTGGCGGTCGCGGCCTGAAGGTCGCCCGCGAGCTCGACGAGGTCGCCGAGCTGTTCGAGTCCGCCACCCGTGAGGCCGTCACCGCGTTCGGTCGCGGCGAGTGCTTCGTCGAGCAGTACCTCGACAAGCCCCGCCACGTCGAGACCCAGTGCCTGGCCGACTCCCACGGCAACGTCGTGGTCGTCTCCACGCGTGACTGCTCGCTGCAGCGCCGCCACCAGAAGCTGGTCGAGGAGGCCCCCGCGCCGTTCCTGACCGACGAGCAGATCGACCGCCTGTACACGTCCTCCAAGGCCATCCTCAAGGAGGCCGGCTACATCGGCGCCGGCACCTGTGAGTTCCTGGTCGCCCAGGACGGCCGCATCTCGTTCCTCGAGGTCAACACCCGCCTGCAGGTCGAGCACCCGGTCTCCGAGGAGGTCACCGGCATCGACCTGGTCCGCGAGATGTTCCGCATCGCCGACGGCGAGGAGCTGGGCTACGGCGACCCCGAGGTCCGCGGCCACTCGATCGAGTTCCGCATCAACGCCGAGGACGCCGGCCGCAACTTCATGCCGGCCCCCGGCACGCTGACCGCGTGGCAGGCCCCGTCCGGCCCCGGCGTCCGCGTCGACCACGGCTACAACGCCGGCATGTCGGTCCCGGGCTCGTTCGACTCCCTGGTCGCCAAGATCATCGTGACCGGTGCCGACCGCGAGCAGGCCATCGCCCGCTCCCGCCGCGCCCTGTCCGAGACGGTGCTCGAGGGCATGCCGACCGTCATCCCGTTCCACCAGGTCGTGCTCAACGACCCGGCGTACACGGCGGCCGACGGCAAGTTCGGCGTCCACACCCGCTGGATCGAGACCGAGTTCGACAACCAGATCCCCGCCTACACCGGCCCGCTCGGTGAGGGCGAGGAGGTCGAGAAGACCAGCGTCGTCGTCGAGGTCAACGGCCGTCGCGTCGAGGTCAAGCTGCCCGCCTCCCTGGGCACCGCCGCCCCGGCCGCCTCCGGCAAGGCCAAGAAGCCGACCCGCCGCGACCGCGGTGGCGCCAAGGCGTCCGCCCCGTCGAGCAACGCGGTGGCCTCGCCGATGCAGGGCACCATCGTCAAGGTGGCCGTCTCCGAGGGTGACACCGTGGCCGAGGGCGACCTCGTCGTGGTGCTGGAGGCCATGAAGATGGAGCAGCCGCTCAACGCGCACCGCGCGGGCGTCGTCAAGGGCCTGAGCGTCGAGGCGGGCCAGACGGTCGCCTCCGGCGACACGCTCTGCGAGATCGTCGACGCGGAGTGACAACGACGCACAGCTGACACCCAGCGGCCCCCGAGGCTTCACCTCGGGGGCCGCTGGCATGCTGGGGGCATGGAGTACGTGATCGTCGGGGTGCTCGTCCTCGTCGCCCTCGGCATCTGGGTGGCCGTCGCGCGGGGCGGGAAGAAGCTCGAGCGGCAGCAGGCCACCAAACTGGAGGGGGCGTTGTCCGCCTCCCTGCGCGCCGCCGAGGAGGACGTGACGCGCTTCGGCGAGGAACTGCAGGCCGTCGACGTCACCGGCGGCACGCTGGACGCCGCGGCCCGCCAGGACTACGAGCGGGCGCTGGACTCCTACGAGCACGCCAAGCAGTCGCTGGCCGCGGTCACCCGCCCCGACGAGGTGCGGTTCGTCACCGAGATCCTCGAGGAGGGCCGCTACGCCGTCGCCTGCCTGCAGGCGCGGGTCGCCGGGCAGCCGCTGCCCGCCAAGCGCCCGCCGTGCTTCTTCAACCCCTCGCACGGCCCCTCCACCCAGAACGTCGAGTGGGCCCAGCAGGGCCAGCCGTCCCGCTCCGTCCCGGCCTGCGCGGCCGACGCCGAGCGCGTGCTCGCCGGGGGCGTCCCCTACATCCGCACCGTGCAGGTCGGCGCCCGCCGCGTCCCGTACTGGGAGGCCGGCCGGGAGTACGCGCCGTGGGCGCAGGGCTACTTCAGCAACTGGAAGGGCTCCGACCTGATCAAGGGCGTCGCGGTGGGGTCGGTGGTGCTCGGCGGGCTCGTGGCCCTGCCCAAGCTGCTGGACGAGCTGGGCGACGGGTTAGAGGGTCTGGAGGGCCTGGGTGACCTCGGCGAGATCGTCGAGGGCCTGGGCGACCTCTTCGACTGATATGTAGGCCCTTTTGTCAAGGGGGCGTGACGAAGTGGCGTCCTCCTGGTTGGGGGACGCCACTTCGCTTTTGGCACGGTGCTTGGTGACGTTCGGCGTGGTCGTCGACGCGGATGGTCAGACTGACATGCGCGGGTTGGTTACCGCTTGACGG
>NZ_JACJFX010000055.1:0-8248 GCF_014164675.1 Propioniciclava sp. MC1683
AGGAACCAGCAGTGGAAAAGCCGGGCACACCGGCAGATACCCCGCACCCTCACACGGCAGAGCTGCTCAACCACCCCCGAGAACGGGGAAATCGTCACCTACAAATCAGCGTCGGCGGATCGAGGCTGAGTTGGTCCATTCGCATTGCGTTCATGGCGGCATTCGCGCCTGGGGTGACAACGATCATGTTGTTGCCGTCATCGTCGACGGTGATGAATGCCATTCCGCTGGGTCCGGGGACTTTCAGCAGGTAGTGCAGGTCGACGCCGGAGGTGGTGAGCCCCTGGAGGGCGGCGTCGGCGTAGGGATCGTCGCCAACGGCCCCGGCCATGGTGACGATTGCGCCGAGTTTCGCGGCGGCGACCGCTTGGTTGGCGCCCTTGCCGCCGGGGAAGATTTCTGGGCCTCGACCGTGGATGGTTTCGCCGGAGGTGGGGATGCGTTGCGTACGGATGGTGACATCAACATTGATGGATCCGATGACCAGGACCCGTTTGGGGGCCGTCTGGGTGTTCATGGGCAGGTCTCCTTGGGACGGGTCGGGGGTGCGGCCGCTGTCTGGCCGCACCCCCTGCCTTCATTACCGGGTCTCGACGGCTTCGATGGCTTGGATGACGAGGTTCCAGAAGCGTTCGTGGTCGAGGTCGACGGCCACCTGGGTGGTGCAGCCTTCGGGCGCGGGCGCGCGGAAGTCGGCCACTGTCATGCCGAGGGTGAGTTCCCCGCGGAGTTCGACGTCCAGGGGGACCTTCTGCGTGGTGACGATCGACGGGTCGATGAGGTAGGCCACGGTGCAGGGGTCGTGGACCGGCGGGTGCTCGAACCCCTGGGCTTCCTTGTAGGCCTTGCGGAAGAAGGCGAACAGTCCGAGGACGAACTCGCTGCACTCAGAGCCGATCGCCTTGATCTTCTCCTCCACCTCGGGGGTGGCCAGCGCCTGGTGGGTCAGGTCGAGGCCAACCATCGTGAGGGGCCACTTCTCGTTGAACACGATGTGCGCCGCCTCGGGGTCAACGATGATGTTGAACTCGGCCGTAGCGCTCCAGTTCCCGGTGTGGTAGCCACCACCCATGAGCACGACTTCCTGCACGCGCTCGGCGATGCGGGGTTCCTTGCGGACCGCGAGGGCGATGTTGGTCAACGGTCCGGTCGGGACGAGGGTGACCGTGCCGGGCTCGTGCTCCATGATGGTGTCGATGATGTAGTCGACAGCGTGGCGGGATCCGATCTGGCTGATCGGTTCGGGTAGCTCGACGCCATCCAGGCCGCTGTCGCCGTGGATGCCCTCGGCGACCTCGACTTCACGGACCAGGGGCCGGGCGCACCCTGCGTGGACGGGCACATCGCTCATGCGGGCCACCCGCGCCACGCTGAGCGTGTTGTGGGTGACCTTGCTCAGGGTCTGGTTGCCGCCCACCGTGGTGATTCCCAACAGGTCGATGGCGGGATTGCCGGCGGCCAGGATCATCGCGATCGCGTCGTCGTGGCCTGGGTCACAATCAAGGATGATCTTTCGGGTCATGGTTGGTTCGCCTCCTTGGCGTCGAGCTCTGCGGGCTTGGGGATGAGAAGTGAGGACAGGAAGGCCAGCACGAGGATGACCGCGCCGGTTGCGATGCCACCCATGTAGCCGGCGCGTGCACCGGCCACGTCGGTGAACAGGGTTGATGCGGCGAACAGCACCGCGAAGCTGAGGCCAGCACCAAGGTTGAACGCCCCCGAGTTCATCCCAGGGAGATAGCCAGGGTTGTCCTTGGGGCTCAGGACGATGCCGAGTCCGTTCAGCATGATGTTGCTCATTCCTGCGTAGGTGATGCCCACGAAGATGGAAATGAACAGGAACAGCAGCTGGTGGGGGAAGTTGGCCGCGAGCATGGTGATGCCCAAGCCGATCGCGGTACCGATCAGGCCGATCTGGAGGACTCGGTTGTAGCCGAGGCGACCTGCCAACTTGCCTGCAACTGGCCCCATCAGGAGCCCGGCGAAGGCGTACGGGGTGAGGGTCACCCACGAGACGGTGTCTGCCGACAGTCCGGCACCCACCGTTGAGTCCTGGGCCAGGTTGGGGATCAACCCGTTCATGACGGCGAACACACCGGTCATCGTCAACGTCGTGGTGAGCAGCAGTGCCCACGTGCGGCGTTGCTTCATGTAGGTGGTCGACACCAGCGGGTGGGCCACGCGCTTCTCGACGTTCCAGAAGACGACGAACCCGATGGCACCCACGACCAGGAGTGCACCGACGAGGAGCCAGTTGGCGGCACCGAGCTTGCCAGCCTCATTGAGGGCCACGAGCGTGCTGCCGAGCGCCACCACCAAGGGGATGACGCCCTTCCAGTCCATCGGGTGGGTCTCCTCAGCGGTGGACTCCCGGATGAAGAACAGCACCGAGAACACTGCGATGGCGCAGACCACAGCCATGACCCAGAAGATCGACCGGAACCCATAGTTGGCAGCAAGCCATCCGCCGGCAAGGGCGTCGACGCCAGCGATACCGCCGTTGATGGAGGTCAAGACCGCCATCAGGAGGGCGTATTGGCGCTCGTTGGGAACCTCGACGCGCAGCATGATCAAGCTCATCGGCACGATCGGGCCGGCAACACCCTGAATGACCCGGCCGATGAACAGGACGGTGACCGAGGGGGCCATCGCGGAGATGGCACACCCGATCGCGGTGATGGCCAACATCCCAATCAGGACCTTGCGACGGCCGATCAGGTCACCCCAACGCGGAAGGAAGAGCGAGAACAGCGCCGCCGCGGTGAAGAATGCGGTCTGGGTGAGGCCGATCTCGGCCGTCGTGGCGTTGAGCTCTCGCTCCATCGTGGCCAGGGCCGGTGACAGCATCGAGGCGTTGAGCTGGAAGGCGAAGATCGCCACCAACAGCGCCAGGACGATGGGGAGGACTGCCGAGGTTGGCAGCTTGTTCTGTTCGACGTTGGCTTGTGTCGTCATGCCAGCGCCTCCTTCTGGGTGTCGACACCCTGCGGTTCGAAGGGGGGCTCATTGGCCCCCGGGCACGCGAGCACACGCGCTGACAGGGCATGCCCGGCCAAGCAGCTCGCGACGAGGTCTCCTTCGTTGGAGAGGTAGGACGACAGGAAGCCTGCGTTGAATGCGTCACCGGCACCTGTCATGTCCCGCACGTCGTCCACCGGCTTCACGGGGACGCTGGCCAGGTGTTTGCCGTGTTGGAAGATGTTGGTCGAGTGCTTGCCTTGACGAGCCAGCAAGACCGCGTCAGCGAACCTCACAAGGTTGGGGCCGGGGGTTTCCCCATCGGCAAGTCCCAGGTAGAGGCTTTCGTCACGGTTGGCCGAGATGAAGTCCGGGTGGCACTCGACCATGAGGTCCAAGAAGGCCGGGATCCCGAAGTGGTCGATCATGCCGGTCGAGGAGACATCCATGGACACCTTGCCGCCGCGACGCTTCACCTCACGCACTGCTTCCTTCACGCTCTGGGCGGTGCTGCCACCCTCGAAGGAGTAGGCCGTGATGTGCAGGATCTCAAGGTCGTCCAGCCAAGCGGGGTCCACCGCCTCGAGTCGTGCGCTCGCACCGCGGCTGGGGAACATCAGTCGTTCGCCGTGTTGGTCAATAAGGACGACGATCATCCCGGTCGTGTCGCGGACCTGCATCCGGACATCCACACCTCGCTGCTCGAGTTCTGTGGTGAGGACAACTCCACCGAGGTCGTCACCAACGCACCCGATGAACCGCGTGGGATACCGCGGTGCGGCGAAGGCGGCCACATTGGCCGCCGAGCCGCCCCGCTGCATCATGACTTCAGACTTGGTATCGGTGGCGTAGCGCACTTCCTCCATCTGCCACACAACGACGTCCTGAACGACGTCGCCTACAACGCCGAGCATGAGACTTCACCGCCTCACGAGCGCGGTCGCGATGTCCAGCGCGACGCGGATGTTGTTGTAGTAGAGCGCGACGTTGGCGTCGAGGCTGCGACCATCGGTCGCCTGGCGGATGTAGTCCAGCAGGAACGGTGTCGAGGCCTGGCCGTGGACGCCCTGCTCCTCGGCTGCGGCCCACGCGCGGGCGAGCACTGCGTCGAGTTCCTCGGGGTCGAGCTGTTCCTCGGCCCGGATCGGGTTGGCGACGAGCACGGCGCTGTTGATCCCCAACTGCTTCTGGGCGGCCACCATCGTCGCAACTTGGTCGGGCGAGTCGACACGTGCGGTCAGGTCGTGGCCGGAGTCGACGACGTAGAAGCCGGGGTAACGATCCGTGCCATAACCTACGACGGGGATGCTGAGCGACTCGAATCGCTCCAGCGTGGCACTGATGTCCAGGATGGCCTTCGCCCCCGAACTGACCAGCACGATGGGGGTGTCGGCCAACGAGTAGATGTCAGCGGACTCGTCGAACGACTCGGCGGCACCGTGGTGCACCCCACCGAGACCACCGGTGGCAAACACGTCGATGCCGGCGGCCTTGGCCAGCAGTGCCGTGGAGGCGATCGTCGTGCCGGCGTTCTTCTTGGTGACCGCCGTGTAAGCGAGGTCACGAACCGAGGCCTTGGTCACGTCGTCGTCGTAGGCCAGCTCTTCGATCTCCTCAGGGCTCAGGCCCACGACCGGCTGACCGTGAACCACACCGATCGTCGCAGGGACACCGCCGGCTTCGCGGACCTGTTCCTCCCCGCGCAGCGCAACTTCGACGTTGCGGGGGCGCGGGAGTCCGTGGGTGAAGATGGTGGACTCAAGTGCCACCACGGGCGTGCCGTTGGCGAGAGCGTCCTTGACCTGGTCGGCGACGCGGAGAGCATCGTTGCTCATGGGACTTCCTTTCAATGGATGGGAGTTCGGTAGTCCGAGCCATCAAGGTAGGTTGGCAACATCATTGCCAAACAGCATCGTTTCGGAATTGGTTGATAGCATTTGTCTATGAAGGTCACACTTGCTCAACTTCAAGTCTTCGTGGCCCTGAGCGACACTTTGCACTTCACCCGGGCTGCGGAGGCGCTCTCGGTTTCCCAGCCGACGATCAGCAAGGAGATCAAGGCCCTGGAGAGGGGGTTGGGCATCCAGCTGTTGAACCGCTCGTCCGGCGGCACCACGCTTACCCCCGCTGGGAGATCGCTGCAAGGTCACGCACGCGCTGTCATCACTCAAGTCACCGAGTTCGAGGCTTCAGCCGAGGTGGTCAAGAGCCACGCACGTCGCGAAGTCCGTATCGCTGCTTCCCCGAGCATCGTCAACCGACTCCTGCCCGAAACGCTTCGCAAGTTCGATGATCGCGACCTGGGGATCACCCTCGTCGCAATCGAAGTTGAGACCGGGGAGGTTGTCGCCGCCGTCGACAGTGGTCGAGCCGACATCGGTGTTGGTCACCACCTCACACGACCGAGACGAGCGACCAAGCGACGCCTGGGCGAGGACGAGCTCCAAGTAGTCATCAGCAGATCGCTTGCTCCCAAGGCAGGCACCCCGCTGGATCTTGGCGGACTCACCCAAGTTCCACTCCTCATGTGGCCCCGCGAACGAAGCCCCGCCTACCACGACGCGATCATCGAGATCTGCCGAGCTCGGGGCCTCGATCCACTCCTCCTCACCGGAACGACGCGAATCTCAGGATCATGGTCATTCTTCCTCGACGACGCTCGCGCCTTCGCCCTTGCGCCCCGCGACTTCGCCGCCCAAGAAACGGGTGGGCACCTTACGGCGCTGAGCCTGAACCCACCCGGCTTCGTCCCGCTCGACGTCGTCTGGATCCCGGGCAACCCGGCTGCCGATGAGGTCCTTGCCATTCTGTGGGACATCACCGGCGACCGACGCTCGGATCACGCTGCTACATGAAGCGGCCGCGTCCCTGAGGTTTCCGCCGGAGACCCTTGGATCACTCTGCTTCCAGGACGGTGGTGGCCGCAGGGGTTTCTCATCTGTGGCGGTTGAACCCGGTGAAGCAGTCCATGGCGACCACCTCCACCCCATCGCGCGATGCCTTGGGTCGGGCGGCGAGCGCGTGGCAGCCCGGAAGCACGCCCGCGGGCGCGTCACCCGCCTCCTTCCACCGTCCATCAAACCCACCCGTCTGA
The DNA here is from genome assembly GCF_014164675.1 of Propioniciclava sp. MC1683. NCBI lineage: Bacteria > Bacillati > Actinomycetota > Actinomycetes > Propionibacteriales > Propionibacteriaceae > Propioniciclava > Propioniciclava sp. MC1683. Next base: position 6,053 of record NZ_JACJFX010000055.1, read on the forward strand.
TGGGAACCGTCAGTCCCTGGCCCTACGGTCGGGGTCGTGACCGCAAAGATCAGTCAGTTCGGCACGCTCGCCCAACGGATGGAGCACACGAAACGCATCCAAGGACGTCACGCGCAGCACGTCCACGCCATGGTGGGAGGACTGGGTGCCTGGGTTGCTCGTGGCCTGGGAGCGGCGCAATCAGGCTTGGTGGGGACGTGTGATCGTGGTCCGCGACCGCGAAGCACTCACCTATGAGCTCGAAGCCCGCTGGCTCCGGCCGTGCGAGTGTGGTTGTTGAGGTTCGAGTGGCTGGCGGCCGATTCGCTGACACGCCCCTGGAGGCGTTCGGCCGCCAGCTACGCCACCAAGCTAGCGCCCTTGGCGGGCTCAGGAGCCCGTCGACTGTGACGGGTGGTCGGCCAGCATGCGGTAGACCGTGGCTCGGCTGACGCCCATGGCGCGGGCGATGTCAGCGACGCTGCGCTCCTGCGTGGCCATGGCTGTGGCGATCACGATCCGGTCTCCGGTGATCTTAGGAGGGCGACCAACCCGTTTGCCCGAGAGTGCGGCGGCTTCGAGGCCGGCTTTGGTTCGTTCGCGCATAAGGTCGCGTTCGAACTGGGAGAGCAGCGCGAAGAGGCCGAGCATGAGTCGGCCGTTGGCGGTGCGGGTGTCGAACTTCTCGTGAAGCGAGTGGACGGCGATCGGGACTGCTGCACGAGTAGGTGACATTCGATCTGTGGGGCCGTGAGGTCCTGCTGGAAGGATGTTGACCATGCCTAGACCCCATCCGAAGGAGTTCCGTGACGACGTGGTGGCGGTGGCCCGTCGTGGCGAGGCTCCGATCGCCCAGATCGCGAAAGACTTCGGGATCAGTGAGTCGTGCCTGCGGAACTGGCTGCAGCGCGCTGATGTCGAGGACGGCCACCGGCCCGGTGTGACCACCGCGGAGTCGGCCGAGCTGCGGGAGTTGAAGCGCCGTAACCGGCTGTTGGAGCAGGAGAACGAGATCCTGCGTCGGGCGGCGGCGTATCTGTCGCAGGCCAACTTGCCGGGAAAATGATGTACCCGCTCGTGAAGGAGCTCGCTGCTGACGGGATCCCCGTCACGGTGACGTGTCGGGTCCTCAAGCTCGCCCGCCAGCCCTACTACCGCTGGCTCGCCCGTCCGGTCACCGTCAGGGAACTCGAGGAGGCGCACCTGACGAACGCGTTGTTCGACGCCCACCACGATGATCCGGAGTTCGGCTACCGACTCCTGGCCGATGAGGCCCGTGCGGCCGGCCACACCGGTTGTGACCGAACAGTGTGGCGGATCTGTGCGGACAACGGCTGGTGGAGCGCGTTCGGCAAGAAACGTGGCCGCAACGGCAAGAAGCCCGGCCCGCCGGCCCACGACGACCTGGTGAAGCGGGACTTCACCGCGACCGGGCCGAACCAGCTGTGGCTGACCGACATCACCGAGCACTGGACCGATGAGGGCAAGTTGTACGAGTGCGCGATCAAGGACGTGTGGTCCAACCGTATCGTCGGCTACTCCATCAGTGACCGGATGAAGTCCAAGATCGCCGTCGACGCGCTCAACATGGCCGTCGCACGCCGCGGGAGCGTGGCCGGCTGCATCGTGCACAGCGATCGAGGCAGCCAATTTCGTTCCAGGAAGTTCTTGGCCGCGCTCCGCCGTCACGAGCTGAAAGGGTCGATGGGCCAAGTCGCCTCCGCCGGCGAGAGCTTGTCAAGATTTCTGTGTAAGGGATCCTCTTGTTGTTGTTCGAATCTAGAGGTAGCGGTTGATGCGTTCGGGGTAGACGAGGGCGAGTTGGGCCAGAGCTTGTTTCCAGTTCGTCACGATCTGTCCCTCGACGAGCCGGCCGGGGGCCTTGCGTTTGCCGGCGGGTTGGCCGGCTTCCTTGGCGCGGTCACGAGCGCGTTTGTCCTCGATGGTGCAGATCGCTAGCCACAAGAGTTTGACCACCGCAGTGTCGTTGGGGAAGTGCCCGCGGTTCTTCGACACCTTCCGTAGTTGGTAGTTCAGGCTCTCGATGCTGTTGGTGGTGTAGATCACCTTCCGCAGGGCCGGCGGAAAGGCCAGGAACGGGATGAAGCGTTCCCACGCGTTCTCCCACGTCTTGACCGCGTGGGGGTACTTCTTGCCCCACTGGCCGTCAGCGAACGCGTCCAGCTCGCTGCGCGCGGCCTTCGCGTCTGAGGCGGT
>NZ_JACJFX010000056.1:0-7975 GCF_014164675.1 Propioniciclava sp. MC1683
CCTATCCCGACGGCGCGAGCTCCGGGAAATCCCGCTCCCAAGATCTTCCTGCCCAGCGCCTCAAAGACGCCAAGCCCGTCCTCCGCGACCTTCCCGTCGGATGGAATCACTGGCCGCGCCCGGCCCCGCCTCTTGATCAACACGGCCTAGCGGCAGCACCCAAGCTCCGGAGTGCGTCTGGCGCCCGTGGCGCCGGGCCGCGGTGGTGCGGGTGCGGCCAATCTCAGAAGCGGCCATGACTGGCTCCAAGCTCTCCAGGGCGGAATCTTGTACGGGAAGACTAAGCATGGATCTTGGGGATTTCGAGCCCCATCCCTTCCGAACGTTACCACATCTACACCGTTTAGCGGTATAGATTGCTGATCGTGTCTCGTCTCCCCTTGCCGCGGACCACTGAAACAATGGGCGCGTGCCTGCCTACTCCGACGCCCCGCTCCCTGTCGGGTTGGACGCGTTGGTCGGCATGGGCATGAACCGCGTCAAGCTCGCCATCGCCGTCGCGCTGGCTGAGCACGGCGGCACCCTGAGTACCCCCGGCCTGGTCGCTGCGCTGGAGGGAACCGTCGCCGGCACCACGATCGTTCGCAATCTCCATGAACTCGAAGACCACGGCTACGTCAGCGGCGACCCTCCCCTCAGGGACCGCCGACGGCGCCTCACGCACTGGACGCTCAACAACGCCAAGCTCCACGCGGACCTACGGGCGCTCATCCAGGCCACCACACCTTCCGCCCAATCCCCGACTGCGGCAGGTTGACGGGCGGCCGGGTGCAGTTCCAATCACCGAACGGGAACCGGTGCGTGCGAGTTGGGCTACGGACGCCGCCTGCCCCCCCGACGCAAACGGCCTAACTCCTTCTTCACAAGGCGTGACGTTCGCGTGAGGCCGTGCCCAGCGACAGGGCGGTTGTTGGGCACGGTCACCGGGCCAGCCGTCCGGCACAAGAACGGCCTGGCCTTGACCTTGGTGCCGTTAAGGCCTCGCGGTGCGCGCAACCCTGCTCCCACAAGGGATGACTGCTCGTCGCTCGCCCAGGAAGCGACCTGGGGAGTCATCGGAGACCGAGCCGGGGCTGCGGCCAGGAGTACGTCGAGCTGGTCTTGTGTCCCTAGAGGCCCACGTGGGCCCAGAAAGGGACAGCGCCATGACCATGCGAACCTACGAGTCGTTGCCCACGGCCGCTGCGCGCATCGGGGTCAGCGTGAAGACCATCCGCCGCCGGATCGCCGAGGGCGTCCTCCCCGTGTACCGCTGCGGCCGCATCCTCAGGCTGGACCCAGACGACGTCGATGCCATGTTCAGCCGGTATCCCCAATGGTCGACAGCGCCGCAGGCCTCAGCGAGGGCCCGGACCGCTCAACGGGCCTCATAGCCTGGCTCGACGGAACGGGCAGCCAGTCCCGCTTGAGCACCACGCGACACTAACGATGCATGACGCTACTATCGTCACATGACGATACCGACTGCCGTTGAGAGTGCGCCCGATGGTGGCGACCTGCAGGTCGCGGCTGCCTTGTTCCACAGCCTGTCCGACCCGTCCCGGCTGGCCATCTTGCAGCACTTGATCTTCGGAGAACATCGAGTCCGCGATTTGACCGAGCACCTGGGGTTGGCGCAATCGACGGTGAGTGCCCACCTGGCGTGCTTGCGGGAGTGCGGGTTGGTGGTGTCGCGTCCACAAGGGCGGGCGTCGGTCTTCTCGCTGGTGAGCGCACCGGAACTGCTGGCCGTCTTGGCGGCAGCGGAGCGACTGCTGGCTACCACCGGCCAGGGGGTGGCGTTGTGTCCGAACTACGGGCTGGGCACCACGACGAACCCCACACCGGAAGAACTGAAGGTACATGCCACGGTCGGGGCGGACCGGTGAGCGGGCAGGAAGATCCGCACGGCGACGAGCGCGAGGAAGGCATGTCGGCGTGCGGGTGTGATGCCCCCATTGCCACGGCGCCTGGCGACGACGACGCGGTGGACCACCTGTGGCAGGTGCGTGACATCCAGCTGGGGTTGGTGTCCGGCGTCCTGCTGCTGGCCGGTTTCCTGACCGGCCTGGCCGGATGGGAAACGGTCAGGCTCGTCCTCAGCGGGGTGGCGTTGCTGGTCGGCGGGTCGACGTTCATACCGGGTGCGTTGAAGAAGCTCGCCAAGGGCAAGCTGGGAGTGGGTCTACTGATGACCATCGGCGCCGTGGGCGCCACCCTCCTGGGCCAGGTCGAGGAAGCAGCGACCCTGGCGTTCCTGTTCTCCCTCAGCGAAGGCCTGGAGGACTACTCGCTGGCCAAGACCCGGCACAGCCTGCGCGCCCTGCTCGACCTGGTCCCCCGGCAGGCCACCGTGCTGCGCGACGGCGACGAGGTCGTCGTCGATCCCGACGAGCTCATCCTGGGCGACCTGATGGTCGTCAAGCCGGGCGAACGGCTCGCCACCGACGGCGTCATCCGCACCGGCCGGACCGCTCTGGACACGTCCGCGATCACCGGCGAATCCATGCCGATCGAGGTCGGCCCTTCCAGCGAGGTGTACGCCGGTGCGATCAACGGCACCGGCATCCTCGAGGTGGAGGTGACCTCGACCGCGGACAACAACTCGCTGGCCCGAATCGTGCACATCGTCGAGGCCGAGTCGTCCCGGCGCGGGACCACCCAACGGCTCGCCGACAGGATCGCGAAACCGTTGGTGCCGGGGATCCTCATTGCAGCGGCCTTGACTGTGGTCGCCGGCTTCGCCGTGGGCGACCCCGGCCTGTGGCTGCAACGAGCGCTGGTCATGGTGGTCGCCGCGTCCCCCTGCGCCCTGGCCATCTCGGTGCCGGTCACCGTCGTGGCATCCATCGGGGCGGCCAGCCGGCGCGGCATCCTCGTCAAGGGTGGCGCCGCGATGGAGGTCCTCGGCAAGGTCCGCACCGTCGCCCTGGACAAGACCGGAACCCTCACCCGCAACCAACCCGTCGTCATCGAGGTGACAACCACCGGCCCGCACACCCGCGAGCAGGTGCTCGCCTGGGCCGCCGCGCTTGAGGCACGCAGCGAGCACCCCCTCGCCAAGGCCATCCTCGCCGCCACCGAAACCACCACGACCGCCGACGACGTGCAGGCGGCCGTCGGCGCCGGACTGACCGGCACCCTGGACGGGCACAGCCTAAGGTTGGGGCGTCCCGGCTGGATCGAGGCAGGCCCACTCGCCGGCGACATCGACCGGATGCAACAAGCCGGGGCCACCGCCGTCCTCGTCGAGGTCGACGGGCAGACCACCGGCGCGATCGCGGTCCGCGACGAACTCCGCCCCGAAGCCGCCCATGTCGTCGCCCACTTCCGCTCCCACGGCTACGCCGTCGCGATGCTCACCGGGGACAACCCCACCACCGCCCGAGCCCTCGCCGCCGAGGCCGGGATCACCGACGTGCACGCCGACCTGCGACCCGAGGATAAGTCGACCATCATCCACAGGCTGCGGGAAAGGGGCCAGGTCACCGCGATGGTCGGCGATGGCGTCAACGACGCCCCCGCGCTGGCCAGCGCCGACTTGGGCGTGGCCATGGGCGCCATGGGCACCGACGTCGCCATCGAAACCGCCGACGTCGCCCTGATGGGCGACGACCTGCGCCTCCTGCCGCACGCGTTCGATCACGCCCGCTACACGCGCCGGATCATGCTGCAGAACGTGGTCCTGTCGATCGCGTTGCTCGCGGTCCTGATCCCGCTCGCCCTTTTCGGCGTCCTGGGGTTGGCGGCCGTGGTGCTGGTTCACGAGGTGGCCGAGGTGTTCGTGATCGCCAACGGTGTCCGCGCGGGCCGCACCACCCACCTGCCCACCCTCACCGCATTGGCCGACAGGCCCGCCCTGCAAGGAGCGACAGCGTGAGCACGGGCCACGACCACGCGCCGCAGGGCGCCCATCGGGGCAAGTTGGCGATCGCGTTCGGGATCACTGCCACCATCCTGGTCGCCGAGCTCATCGGCGCGTGGTGGACCAACAGCCTGGCGCTGTTGGTCGACGCCGGCCACATGCTCACCGACGCCTCGGGCCTGCTGATGGCGCTCATCGCCGCAAACCTCGCCCTTCGTCCACCCACCCCCGAACGCACCTGGGGTTGGCGGCGCTCCGAAGTGCTGGCCGCTGGAGCCCAAGCCGCGGTCCTGCTCGGGGTCGGGGTGTACGCGTTCGTCGAGGGTGTTCGGCGCCTGTGGACGCCCCCGGAGGTCACCGCCGGCGGGCTGCTGGTGTTCGGCGTCGTCGGTCTGGTCGGCAACATCGTCTCGATGCTGGTACTCAGCTCGGGCCGCGGTGCGAACCTCAACATGCGCGCCGCCTTCCTTGAGGTCGTCAACGACGCCCTCGGATCGGTGGCGGTGATCGTGAGCGCGGTCGTCATTGCGCTGACAGGGTGGACCCGGATCGACGCCCTCGCAGGCATGCTGATCGCGACCCTGATCGTGCCGCGGGCGATCACCATCCTGCGGGAGGCGGGGAGCATCCTGCTGGAGTCCACTCCTCCGGGGTTGAACCTCGAAGAGGTCCGTCGTCACATCCTGGAGGTGCCGCACGTGGTGGGGGTGCACGACCTGCACGCTTCCACCATCGCCACCGGTCTGCCGGTCCTCACCGCCCACGTTGTGGTCGAGGAGGCCTGCTTCGCCGACGGCCACGCCGCCCAGATGCTGACCGATCTCCAAGCGTGTGTGGCCGACCACTTCGACGTGAGCGTCGAGCACTCCACCTTCCAACTCGAATCACCCGACCACGCGCAACGCGAACACACCACACACAGCTAGTTCGATCCCTCAGTCCCGACCAGCGCCAGGAGCGCAATCGTGCTCCCGCCCCGCGGCATGAGCGAGCGTTCGTCAGACACCCAGCAGGGCTTCCGTCCCAGCACAGACGAGCGCACGTGTCCTCTCGGTGACCTCGACTCGGCGATGGTGCCGGCGGGATCAGCGGACGGCAGGTGGTGACAGCGGCCGGGGTGAAAGAATCGGCCATTATGAACGCTCGTCTGCGTACCTTCGCCGCTTCGCTTATTACGCTGGCACTCGCCAACGGGACCTTGGGGTGCGCCAGTTCTGCGGATTCTCGCTCCTCCGACGGGCGTCCGAACTGCTCCCAACTGCTTGACGCGGCCATCAGCTACGAGCGAACGGGCAGAGGTGATGCGGATTCTGTCATGCAGGCGCTGGCCGATAACTGCTCGAATGAGTACGACATCGCCGTGGACTACATCTCAAACAGAGTTCCTGGACCTGGCTCGGGTTCCTCCTGCGATGAACTCCGCGCCTTTGGGAACCGGGAGGAGGCAGTCACCCTCTTGGAGCAGGAGGGCACGTGCACCTCACGTGGCAACCGGCCCGGCATGGGGCAGCAGTGGCCCGAAGGCGGTCTGGGGTGGGACGAGGCGTCAGATCACGTGGGGACTGTTCAGCGCGTGTGCGGCCCCCTCATGAGCGGACGAGAGACGGCAGATGGCACCTTCGTGAACATCGGCGAGGATTACCCGTCTCCTGACCGCTTCACGTTCGTTCTCTGGGACTCCTACATCGACCCGATTGAACCCGGGACCACCGTGTGTGGGAGCGGAAAGATCCGGTTGTACAAGGGCGTGGCCCAAATGGACGTGCGGGATGCATCGGCGCTCGAACTCTGGAGTTACGACGGCTAAGCACCGGTCCTGACTTACGCCGGTCGTCGATCTGGTCAAGTTGGCGCAGATCGTGGAGGTAGGACGGACGGGGTCGTAATAGGACGCCGCGCTCCTCAGCCGCAGGTTATCGTCCGCGGCGCGGCATGACCGTGCGTTCGCGCGCGCTCTCGTGGGCGTCCCTAGGCTGGCGGCATGGAGCCACACCCCGGGTAGGTGGTCGACACTGTGAGCCAGATCCTTGGGTTGGCTGCCCCCCGCGCCCCGACGAGGGGCTGCTGTGGATGGAATTCTGGTTCTTTTGGGAGGGCAAGGGCTCCGAGCATGTCCCGAATGCAGCGTTGGAGCTTGCTGGCGGTCTGAGCACGGTTATGAGGCCAGACACCCAACGAGGCCTCGTGCGCGCCCACGCGGCTGTAGACGAGCGTCGCCCTGTACTCTGCACGCCATGAGGATGGTTCCGGGTGACTCGCACAGGAGTCACCCTCGCGAGTTCCGAGGCGCTTGTGTCTGCTCAGCGATCTGAATCTGAACTCCGGGACTACTTGGCTGAGCACCTTGAGATCGTCGAGCCTGACCTGACGCTGGTAAAGATGGAATACCCTCTCGCGAACCCAGCGGGAGCGCGCGGTTTTATCGACATCGTTGCACGTGATTCATGCGGTGACTTGGTGGTCATCGAGCTCAAGAGGTCCGACCAGACTGCGCGACAGGCCCTTCATGAACTTGAGAAGTATGTCGCACTGCTCGCCGCGGACCGGGGGGTGCGAGTAGATCGACTGCGTTGCATCTTGGTGTCCACGACATGGCACGAACTCGCCGTACCATTCGCGCGGTTTCTACAGCATGTCGACTTTCACGTGCTCGGACTGGTGTTGAAAGTGGGTAACGACGGACTTCCTATTGCAGCGGACCCCGCTCCTCTCCCCGACCTTGCCGGGGGACTGGAAGCATGTCCATTGCATCTCGACCTGCTCTTTTGGAATGCGGGTAGCCGCGAAGAGGCAGCCCGCTCTATCGATGGCCGCCTTGGCGAACTCTGTGTTGAGGACTACATCACTGTTCATATGGATTATGAAGGCGGCGAAGATTGGGTCATGTTCCCGCACAGCGTGTATCTCGTGCTCGCCGAGTTCTCGTCGCCCATCCAAGATTTCGTAGTGAGCACGGTCCCCGGATACGAGGAGCATGCCCTGCAACACACGCCTTGGGGGGCAGAGCAACTTGCACAGACCGCCGTTGTGGAGGTGGCCGCAGCGGACAGCGTGGAGATGGGCAGCCCTGACAGGTTCAAGAGTGCACAAGGCTGGCGGATCGTCCAGGTGGTCGGCCATGGTCGATACTCAGAACCTCTCGTTTGGACTGAGGCGCAACTACTGGGTGTTGTCGGCGCTGATGGTGATCGGTATTCGACAGGATTCACACGTCGTGTCCGGGGCGCCAATGCTCCGGCTTGGGCGCGAATGAGTCGCGATCTTGACGGATGCTTGCAGGGTGCGGGCGACTGGCCGGCCATAGTCAGCGCATGGCTCAACGAACGCGAAGTGGATTCAGAGGTGAATCTCAGGGTCACTGCCTACGTGCCGAACGACATCCTCGGAGGCCTCGAGCGGCTCGCGCGAACGGGCCGTTCTGACTACCTGCCAACCTTGTCCATGGTTGCGCGATCACCCACCCAGACAAGACTCGTGAAAGGCGATTTGCATTGGAACGGAACGACGTTCGTTGAGTCTCCGGACCAAACACTGAGCGTCGTTTTTCGTGACTTCATGAGCTATGCATTCGCGCAAGCTTCTGGGGCGCTGCGGGAGTTCGAAGAGCGACTGTGCACGCTTCACGGACTTCGGTACGAGTTGGTCGAGACGTTGCTTGGAGAGTCGCAGGATCCAATCTCTCACACCCTGCTAGGGCTGAGGCAGGACCACTCGCTCAAACGAGCGCCGTTTAGGGCAGACGGTCTCAAGGACGTTCAGGCATTCGCGAGCGCGAACCCAGAGTACTTGCGTGCACTGCGGGCGACGTTCGACGCGCACGTGATGCGCGCTGACTAGCGTCTGGTCGCCCCTCATCCGCCGGGCACAAGCACGCGCAGATCGCGGCATTTCCGGATGTTCGAGGACCCGGGTTCCGCAGTTGGTGGGCAGATGAATCGCCTGAATTGGCGGGTTGACTAGGGCGTGTCGCGTAACTGATTTGGGTGGTGGGGGTCAGGGTTGTCTTTGTGACCAGGAGTCCTCAGTTCAGTGACGAGATGTGGGCGCGGATTGAGCCGTTGATGCCGCGTGGGGGCGCGAAGGGCGGCCGTCCGTGGAATGACCACCGGCGGACGGTGGAGGGCATCTGTT
>NZ_JACJFX010000057.1:0-7508 GCF_014164675.1 Propioniciclava sp. MC1683
GACACAAGCCCGACACGACAATTCGTGTGCCCACCGTTTTCAGCCGTTCCGGAACCACCGAATCGCGTTGACAAGCATCGATGCTCGCTCAGACCCGCCCGAATGCCCACCAACTGCGGAACTCGGGGTGGAGGGACCGTTCTACCACGGCACCCGGTCGGCCCTGGAGGTCGGTGCAGAGCTCGTCCCCGGTCGCGGTTCGAACTTCCACCAGGGCCGGGTGTCGAACCACCTGTACTTCAGCGCGCTCGTGGAGACGGCGGTGTGGGGTGCCGAACTGGCGGCGGCGCTGGCCGGGGGAGATTCCCGGGGCCGGATCTACCTCGTGCAGCCGGTGGGCCCGTTCGAGGACGACCCCAACGTGACGAACAAGCGGTTCCCGGGCAACCCGACGCAGTCCTTCCGGACCCGGCACCCGCTGCGGGTCGTGGCCGAACTGGAGTCCTGGCAAGGACATCCCCCCGACGTCCTGCAGGCCATGCTGGATCATCTGGCACGGCTTCGCGAGCAGGGCCTCGATGTCATCGACGATTGACGCCGAGCAGGGGTCCGCAGGGGCTGTTCGCGGGCCCGTACGTTCCCTGGATGGCTTTCATCGGCAGCGGGCGCCGAAGTCGGGGCAGCGGTCGGTCCCGATGACCTCGATGGCGCACTGTGGCCCCGTGGACCTGGCTCGGCGGCGTGAGTGAGCATCCCAATACGGGACCCGAGATGGTATGTTTCTGCCATGTCCGTGCAGATCGCGATCCGCCTTCCCGACGACATGGTGGCCTTCCTCGACAAGTCCGTGGCGGCCGGCAACGCTCCAAGTCGGGCAGCGCTCGTGGCCCGTGCCGTCGAGCGCGAGATGCGCCGCCAGGTTGCCGAACAGGACGCCGCCATCCTCCGCGAACGGGGTGCCGCCGACGATCTCGACGAACTGGTCGCCTGGTCCGTCGCGCACGCGACGATCGAGGACTGACCCAGTGCGCGAGATCTGCCTGGTGCGCCTGGACAAGACACGTCCCGCGGTCGTGCTGACCCGCGAGGCTGCCCGGGCCGCCATGACTAAGGTGACGGTCGCGCCGATCACCTCCACCGTCAAGGGCCTCTCCAGCGAGGTCCCGGTCGGCCCGGCCAACGGCCTCGACCACAACGGCGTGATCTCACTCGACACCGTCGTCACTGTTCCCAGCAAACTCCTCGGCCGCACCGTCGGGTTTCTGACCCACGCCCAAGAGGCCGAACTTGCCCGGGCGGTCGTCCTGGCCTACGACCTCGACATCCCGCTGCTCGGCTGACGAACCCCACCAGCCCCACCTCGGCAGATCCGCGCATGGTGGGACATCCCGTCCTTGACGTGGCCGGCGCGGACACCGACGATGGCACCCTCGCGAGACCGGTGGAGGGCGATGGGATGAAGTACGCGCTCATGTACCGGCTCGGCCTGACCCCATGGGAGCACTACGCCGAGGTGGCGCAGGCAAGCATTGCCGAGAAGCTCACGCGCGAGAGCGCCGACCGCTCCAATCGTCCCCTGGGTCGCGCCCTCGACGTGGGCTGTGGACGCGGCGTCCACAGCGCCGCACTCGCCCGCATGGGATGGGACGTGGTGGGAATCGACATGGTTCCCCGCGCAGTCGAGGCGGCCAACCGCACGGGCCTCCAGGGTGTGCGGTTCGAAGTGGCAGACGCGACAAAGCTGCCGCAGGCAGGGTTGGGACACTTCGACTTCTTCCTCGATGTCGGTTGCTATCAAAGTCTGGACGCCATCGGCCGTGGGGGCATGGGCGAGGGCGTGACCGCCCTGGCCAACCCCGGCGCGACCTTGCTCATGCTGGCCCTTGGACCCACCTCCTTCCATCGCTTGACGGAGGGTGTTACCCACGACCAGGTCGTGAGCGGGTTCCCGAACTGGCGACTGCTCTCCAGCGAGCCCGCTGACAGTCGCGGCCTCGGGTGGCCGCTGAAGCGCTCCCACCCCACCTGGTACCGATTCCAGCTGTCGTGACTGCAGGCTCAGCAGTGTCACGCGAAGGCGTGACTGCCGTGAGGAACCGACCCGGCCCGGGACGACCCGACGCGCACCTTTCGCACCGTCGCGCACCGTCGGAACATGCGCGAAGGAATGAAAGGTGCGCGTCAACCCTGACGCCCCTGACAGGGCCGTCCCGGCCCCCCCTCGACCACGCAGTGCCCGGCGCCGTGGCACCGGCAGCCTCCGCTGCGGCGGCAGACCCGCCCACCTGCTCGAACTCGCCACCCAGACCCCCGCGCCAGGTACTCCCTCCTCCCGGCCTGCAGGTCTTGTGAGCAGCGGCGAACAGACTCAACGTGCCCGGGCGCGCTGGACGCCGAGTGTCCTGTCCGCAAGGGGACGGGCTGGGCCGCGTGATGGCATGTTCGTGAACGGTGGGGCCCTCCCAAAGTTGCGGCGATCGAGTAGCCGGTCGCGTCCGACATCATCGACAAGACGTTGCTCACAACCCGACTCCTCAGCTTTCGGCTGGGTCGGTGCTGGCCCGGGCGGAGCCCAGTAGCGCCGGCCGCCGGGCCAGAGAGTTCCACACCTCGGCCTGAGTGGTCCCACAGGCGGCGATGTAACCGTCGGGACGGACCAGAGCGACTGAGGGAGCCTCGGAGTCGTCGGAGACCTCCACGACCGGCAGATCGCCCCAGCGCCCTCCGGACGCTGGCTCGCGGACGACCCAGGTGTAGCGGTGTGGGTCCAGCCGTGAGAGCACCCGGCCGCCGGCGCTGGTGGCCGTATTCCCGACCCGGGCGCCGGCTGTCCTGCAGCCCGGCACGACGAGTGGGCTATCCGAGTAGGTGACCTCGAGCCCTGCGAGGGGGCGGCCCAGGACAAGGCGGAGACGTCTTCTCCGCAGCACCCGCGGCCCGAGCGCGCCCACGATGCGACGGGCGACGCCGGCGCGGCCGGTGATCAGGGACGTCGCTCGCCGGACTCCGCCCACCATGGCATGCGCCACCTGGCCCCGCTCGGTCGCATAGCTCTCCAGGAGGCCCTCGCGCACGTCGGGAGGGAGGCGGTCGGCGATCGCCAGCTTCCACACCAGGTTGTGCGCGTCCTGCACTCCGGTGTTGAGGCCCTGCCCACCGACGGGACTGTGAACATGGGCGGCGTCCCCGGCGAGGAACACCCGTCCGCGGCGATGGACATCCGAGACGCCGTGGCTCAGCGCGAACCGCGAGGTCCAGCCGACGTTGCTGGCGCCGAACTCGAGGGACGTCCGCGCGCGGATCAGGTTGTCCAGGTACTCCGCATTGATCGCCGGCCCGGATGCGGCGGACTGGCCCGGGACATGGGCGATGATGCGCCACCGATCGTGTTGGGGCATGGGAACGACGATCAGCAGCCCGTCCGGGTGCAGGTACAGGTGGCCCTCGTCCTGGGGGAGCGTCGACGTCGTGTCTGCGTCGGCCAGGATGAATGTTGCGCCGGCGTCCACCCGCTTGAGCCGGCCCCGGATGGCGTCCCGGACCGTACTGCGGCCCCCGTCGGAACCCAGGAGCCACCTGGCCCGGACGTGAGCCTGCGCCGCGCTCGGGCCACGCAGGTCGGCTACGACCGCGTCCCCCTCGTCGACGAGTCCGACAAAAGTCGTCCCCCACTCGACGTGGACGCCCCGCTCCGTGAGCGCGGCCTCCAGCACCTGTTCGGTCTCGTATTGCGGCGCCGTGAGCCAGTGGGGATGGTCGGTGTCGCCCCAGTCGAGGTCGAGCAGGTCGACCCGGCCGCGCGCGCCCAGCGGGCCCTGCAGGTTGAGGGCCGTGAATCGGACGCCGCGGCGCGACACCTCCTCGGCCACGCCGAGATCCTCGAACACCTCCATCGTGCGGGCGTGGACCACCAGCGCCTTGGAGTGCTGGCTGCGGCTGTCTCTCCTGTCGACGATGCGCACGGTCATGCCGCGTCGCCGGGCCTCCAGCGCCGCCGTGAGACCGGTCGGTCCCGCGCCGATCACCAACAGATCGACGTCATGTGAGTTCCGAGGGACCATGACACCTCCAAATGAGACCATGAAGTCTCATTTTACTCAGGCGATCAAACCGGCGAGACATACTCGTCTCATGTATGAGCTGTTGTATCGCTGGGGCCTGACGCCGTGGGTGGCTGCGGGGCGCGCCCAGTCTGCTCTGGTGGAGCGCCTGCTGGACCGCGAGGAGGCTTGGCATGGCTCCACCGTGGGCCGGACCCTGGTGGATCTGGGCTGTGGGACCGGTGAGCACAGCCTCGCGGCGGCGAAGCGGGGCTGGGCGGTGGTGGGGCTGGACGCTTCGGCGGCGGCGATCGACAAGGCTCGCCGGGCGGCGGATGGTGCGGGCCTCGCTGTCCGGTTCGTGGTGGGGGATGTGCGCCGGCTGTGGGAGGTCCCTGGGCTCGAGCCTGGCGTGTCGGTCTTCGTTGATGTGGGCTGCTACCACGGACTTCGCGCTGCCGGGCGGCGGATGGTCGCCGAGGGCGTGGGCCGGCTGGCGGCGTCCCGTTCCTCGGTGCTCGTGGTTGGCCTGGATCGGCGTCCGGGCTTGGCGGGGGTGGGCGTGACGGCCGAGGGCCTGGGGGCGGACTTCCCCGATTGGCAGGTCGAGCCGGGCCAGGTGTTCGCGCTTGGCGGCGCGGGCCCTCTGGGACGCGCCCGTTTCCGGGTGTTCCGACTGGCCAGGGAGGCATGATGCCGGACAGGGGGGGTGCGCGGAGCGATGCGCAGCGCAACCGTGAGGCAATCCTGCGGGCGGCGGCCGAGGTTCTGGCCGAGGATCCGGCGGCGAGCATGGACGATGTCGCCGCCCGTGCCGGCGTGGGGCGCGCCACCATGTACCGCCACGTGACCGGGCGGGCCGATTTGCTGCACCAACTGGCTTCCTGGGCGCTGGCGTCCGCCACTCGGGCCGTCGATGAGGCCCGCATCGACGACGGCCCCGCGGACGCCGCCCTGCGGCGGGTCCTCGATGGGTTGGCCGTCGAGAGCGTCGGGTTCCGGGCTCTGGTCGTGCTGGGCGTTCCCCGGGATCCGGAGTTCGAACCGGGCCGAGATGCCGTGCTTGCTCCAGTCGTCGCACTCATCGCTCGGGGCAGGGACTCCGGCACGTTCCGGGGTGACCTGGATCCGGCGTGGGCGACGACGGCGCTGGTGACACTGCTGCAGGCCGCCGTCGCGCAGGGGCGCTCCGACCCGGCCCGGCTGGTGTGGCACACGCTGGTGGAGGGGTGGCGGCCGATGATGACGAGGTCTGACGCACGACTAGAATGAGACAAACAAGTCTCATTTAGAGGTGTCATGGTCTCTCAGAACGCGCCAGAACTCGCCCTGCACGCCGTCGCCGCCGACGCTGCAGTCCTTGCCGGACCGGCGGCGTCCAAGCCAGTTGACCGGCGTCGGATGTGGCGGCGCCAGCGGGTCGCGGGTCTCGTGGGGCTCGGTGTGGCGGCGTGCCTGGGCAGTGTCGCGCTCGTCCTCGCGATCCAGGAGGCGACGCCTTTCGTTGGCAGGGTCGGGGCGCTTACCGCCTTGTCGTCAGTGGCCGCGGTGGTGGGCACGTCCCTGATGCTGTTCCTTCTGCTGCTGGTCACCCGGTGGCCGGTGCTGGAGCGGGCGTTTGGCCAAGATCGCCTCGTGGCCTGGCACAAGAAGGTCGCGCCCTGGTCGATCTGGCTGATAGTCGCCCACGTGCTGCTGATCGTCACCGCGAACGCGATGGAGGCCAACGCGGCCTGGCTTGCCGGCATCAGTCTCGTCGTGGGGAAGTACCCGGGCATCGTGCCTGCGATCGCCGGCCTGCTGGCGATGGTGGCCGCCGGCCTCACCTCGTGGCGACGGCTCCGCGGGCGGCTGCGGCACGAGACGTGGTGGACCGTGCACCTGTTCACCTACCTGGGGGTCGTCCTGGCCTTCTTCCACCAGGTCGTTGCCGGGGACACGTTCTCGAAGGGAGCCTCCCGGACGTTCTGGGTCGCGCTGTATGCCCTCGTCCTGGGGCTCATCGTGTGGAACCGCCTGCTGGTCCCGGCCGTCCGCTCGGCCCGCCACCGCCTGGTCGTCACCGACGTCGTGCGCGAGTCCGATGACGTGGTCTCGGTGTGGATGACCGGCCGAAACCTCGCACGTCTGCGGCTGCAGCCGGGACAGTTCCTCAACTTACGGTTCCGGCACCGCGGGCTCGCCTACGAGGCGCACCCTTTCTCTGTGTCCGCCGCCGACGGGGAGCGGTTGCGGATCACTGTCAAGGCGCTGGGTGACGCCTCCACGGCGCTGGCAGGGATACCTCAAGGCACCGGTGTGACGTTCGAAGGACCCTACGGGGCGATGACCCCGGCACGGGTTGAGGGGTCCCGATACATTCTCATCGCCGGGGGCGTGGGAATCGGCCCGATCGTGTCCCTCGCCCAGGGACTCACCTCGCATGACGCCGTCGTCGACGTCGTCTACCGGGCCTCCCTCCCGGAAGACCTCGTCCTCACCGACGAACTCCGGAAGCTGGAGACCGAGGCCGCCCTCCGGCTCCACCTCCTCGCAGGGCCCCGCACCCTCCACCCCCTGAGCCCCGATCACCTCCGCTCACTGCTCGGCGACTTCACCGACGCCACCGTGTTCGTGTGCGGCCCCGAGTCCCTCAACATGCGGGTCACGGAGTCAGCGCGGGCGCTCGGCGTGCCCGCGTCCCGCATCCACCGCGAAGTGTTCGACCTCTGACACCCCCCAGCCACAGCCGCGAACCGGCTAAGGGGAACAGGATTTCCTCCGCTTACCTCCGTCGGCGCACAATGCCCCCAGAACTGTGTTGACAAAGGCTTTCGTCACCCCGGAGTCCGATCGCGGAAGCTTGAATGGGAGACCGGACCGCGCACTGTACATCCGGGGACACCTCGACACACCCACGCCGCCTGCCGTACGTCTACCACCGACCGGTTCTGGCTCGTGGCGCGGCAGAGTTCTGGCTACACTTGTAGCCATGACTGTTGAGGGGACGATGGCGCTGAGGGACGTCAAGAACCACCTGTCCGAGGTCGTGGACCAGGTGGAACGCGAGCACGACCGGGTCGTGATCACCAAGCACGGCCGCCCCGCAGCGGTCGTGGTTAGCGTCGACGACCTCGCCTCGCTGGAGGAGACCCTTGACATCGCCGGCCGTCCCCAGTTGATGCGGCAGATCCGAGCGAGCCTGACCGAGATCGCCGCCGGCGAGGCAGAGGTGGTCACCAAGGACGAGATCCTGCGCACGCTCAGCACATGAGCGAAGCGCCTCTCCCGGTTGCGTGGACCCCGACCGCCAAGCGCGCCCTCACCAGGCTGCCGGAGAAGGCAGCCGCCGCGGCCGTGGAGTTCATCTACGGACCGGTCGCTGAGATCCCCCGTCGGGTAGGAAAGGCGCTCCGCCGCGAGAGCAATGATCAGAACCTGTGGATGGCTCTCGGCGAGGTGACGTGAAACGGGCGTACCTCCCGAGCAAGATCGAAGCCCATGCAAGTTCTGATCAGGGTCGGCGTTGGCGCGCCGGCTCGGGAAGGT
>NZ_JACJFX010000058.1:0-7348 GCF_014164675.1 Propioniciclava sp. MC1683
CCCGCTCGCTGGAGAACGAGGACCAGCTCTTCACCGTGACGCTGGAGGAGGCGACCGCGATCTTCGCCCAGCCGAAGACGCGCGGACGCCGCGCCGCCGTCGCGCCACTGAAAGAGCTCGGGAACGACCCGGCCTCGGGCAAGCCCGTGGTCGTCAAGGACGGCCGCTTCGGCCCGTACGTCACCGACGGCGAGACCAACGCGACCCTGCGCAAGGCCGACTCGATCGAGGCGATCACCCTCGAGCGGGCCGCCGAGCTGCTCGCCGAGAAGCGCGCCAAGGGCCCCGCCCCCAAGCGCACGACCACCCGTCGCACGACGACCCGCAAGGCGCCGGCGAAGAAGAAGTAGTCAGCCGTCCAGCCGGGCCACCAGCGCCGGCAGGACGTGCTCGACCAGCATCGGTGAGAGCGTGGCGTCGGCCGCATAGTCGGTGGTCGGGTCGACCGGCAGCCAGCGCAGTTCCTCGATCTCTCCGGACGCCGCGGGCGCGCCCGGCAGCGGCGCGGTGAAGACGTCGGAGCTGATCACGAGCCCGGGTTCGTTGGCCGCCCCGGCGGACCAGGTGCCCAGCAGGGTGATGCTCGCCGGGTCGAGGTCGAGCGAGATCTCCTCGGACACCTCCCTCACGATCGCGGCGAGGTGCGTCTCGCCCTGCTCGACCTTGCCGCCGGGCAGCATGAACCGGTGGGTGCCACGCTTGCGCACCAGCAGCAGGCGGCCGTGCTCGTCGATCAGGGTGCAGGAGACCACGAAGAAGTCGAACGCGGGGCCGGGTCGGGTCACGGCGTCCATCCAACCATGTGGCGGTTGGCGAAGACGCCCCTCAAGGTGTCCAGTTGCCCCTGGCACACCAAGGGCAACTGGACACGTTGGAGGGCATCTGCGAGTCCAGAGGCGGGCCTACTCCGGATGACGTCTTCGCTGTCAGGCGATCGCCGGGTCGGCGACCGCAGCCAACGCCGAGGCCAGGCCCGGGCCGGACAGGTGCGCTCCTGCAGCCTCGCGCCCCATGAGCAGGCACTCGATGGCCGCCATCGGGCCCTCGATCAGCGGGCCGTCGCCGCGGTCCCAGTCGGTGTCGGTGGCCCGCCACCGGAAAGCGGTCAGGCGCCGGGTGACCGGCAGGGTGAACCCCTTCGGCAGGCTCCACGTGCTGTCGGCGGCCACCGCCGCTGCATCGGGGTCGGCGTCCAGCCCGCGCCCGAGGGCCAGCGCGATGTCGTGGTGGTGGACGATCGCGTCGATCAGGTGGTTGATCACGGTGGTGCCGATGACCGTGCGGTGGTGGCCCGGCAGCAGCCGCACCTCACCCAGGAGCTCGTCCACCGAGCGCCGAGCGGCCCAGCGGGTGGCGAGGTCGGAGATCGCCGCGTCCATGGACCCCCGCCCGCGAAGCATCGCCGCGATGGTGCCCGGCAGCGAGGACGCCGACGAGGCCGCCCGCTGCCACGCCAGGTGGCTGACGACGTGCTTCACCGTCCAGTCCGAGCACAACGAGGGGGCGTCCCAGTCGGCGGGGGAGAGCGACCCCAGCAGGGCGATCGTGCGGCGGCGCTGGTCGTCGACCAGGGCCCAGGTCTCGGCGTCGGTGGTCATGGTCACTCCTTGATCAGCCGCTGCACCAGCGCGGTGAGCGGCGCCTGCGGTGCGAAGGAGCCGGACGGGTTGGCCAGCTCGTGCAGGACGGCGCCGAAGACCCAGTGGGCCAGCGCGGCGGCGTCCGCCTCGGGGGTGGGCGAACCGGCGGACGCGACCAGCGCGACCGCCCGGGCCATGACGTCCTGGCCGCCGGCGGTGAGGGCATCCCGGACCGCCGGGGTGGTGGCGGCCTCGACGAGGATCGCGCACCGGGTGAGGGTGACGTCCCGGTCGGTGGTGACCTGCCGGACGGCGAGGTCGGCCAGGGCGGCGGCCAGGGCACGCGGCGAGGCCGGGCCCGCGGCGTCCACGGCCTCGACCCAGGCCGCCCGCTCGCGCTCGACGCAGCGCTCGACCAGACCGACCAGCAGGGCCTCGCGGGTGCGGAAGAGGTTGGACGCCGACCCGGCCGGCAGCCCGGCGGCCGCGTCGACCGCCCGGTGGGTGAGTGCCCGCGCCCCACCCGCGCCGACGACGGAGACGGCGGCGTCGAGGACAGCGGTGCGGCGATCGGTCATGGCGAGAAACTACACCTGTAGTCCGACCCGAACAAGACCCCGGGAACACGACAACGGGGCCGCCCCGAAGGACGGCCCCGTTGTGGATCGGACGGATCAGGCGTCGCGCTCGACACCCATGCCCGGCACGGTCTCCTGCTCGCGGTTGGCCTTGACGGCCTCGTCGACGCGGGTACCGATGGTCTCGTCGACCGACTTCCAGTACCAGATCGCGCGCTCGTAGACCTCCTGGCGGACGATGCCGCCGAGGGCGCCGGTGAGCGTCTCGACGAGGCGGTCACGGGCCGCGTCGTCGAAGACCTCGCGCACCAGCGTGCCGGCCTGGCCGAAGTCGTCGTCCTCGGCATGCAGGGCGTAGGCCTGGCGCACCATCTCGCCGTCGGCCTCCCAGCCCTCGGAGACCTTGCCCTGGAACTCCTGGGCCGACTCACGGCCGAGGGAGTTCGGGGCGTAGACCGGGGCGGTGCCGGAGTGGTGGTACGCCTGGTTGCCGTCGAACATCCACTGGTTGACGGCCTCGAAGCCGCCCTCGACGCCCTGCGGCTGGTTGACCGGGAGCTGGTGGAAGTTCGGGCCGACGCGGTAGCGGTGGGCGTCCGCGTAGGCGAACACGCGACCGATCAGCATCTTGTCGGGGGAGATGCCGACGCCGGGGACCATGTTCGACGGGGCGAACGCGGCCTGCTCGATCTCGGCGAAGAAGTTGTCCGGGTTCTTGTTGAGCTCCAGGACACCGACCTCGTGCAGCGGGTAGTCGGCGTGCGACCAGGTCTTGGTCAGGTCGAACGGGTTGAAGCGGTAGGTCTTGGCCTCCTCGTACGGCATGACCTGGACCGACATCGTCCACTTCGGGAAGTCGCCCTTCTCGATGGACTCCCACAGGTCGCGGCGGTGGAACTCGGCGTCCTCACCCGCGAGCTTGGTGGCCTCCTCGTTGGTGAGGAACTCCATGCCCTGCTGGGTGTGGTAGTGGAACTTCACCCAGAAGCGCTCGCCGGCCTCGTTGACCCACTGGTAGGTGTGCGAGCCGTAGCCGTTCATGTTGCGCCACGTCTTCGGCAGGCCGCGGTCGCCCATGAGGTAGGTGACCTGGTGGGCCGACTCGGGGGACAGGGTCCAGAAGTCCCACTGCATGTCGGCGTCGCGCAGGCCGTTGGAGGCGAGGCGCTTCTGCGAGCGGATGAAGTGCGGGAACTTCATCGGGTCGCGGAGGAAGAAGATCGGGGTGTTGTTGCCGACGATGTCGAGGTTGCCCTCGGTCGTGTAGTAGCGCAGCGAGAAGCCACGGACGTCGCGCCAGGTGTCGGGGGAGCCCAGCTCACCGGCGACGGTCGAGAAGCGCAGCAGCGTCTTGGTGGTGGTGCCCGGCTGGAACACGGCCGCCTTCGTCCACTTCGACACGTCCTGGGTGACCGTGAAGGTACCGAACGCGCCGGCGCCCTTCGCGTGCGGGCGACGCTCGACCACGTTCTCGCGGTTGAAGTGCGCCAAGGTCTCGACCAGGTGCACGTCGTGCAGCAGGAGCGGGCCGTTGGAGCCGATGCTGAGGGAATGGGCGTCGCTCTCGACGGGAGCGCCGCCGGAGGTACGGGAGATGGTCATCGATGATTCCTTCCGTGCACGTCAGTGGGCTGTCGTAGACAGGTTCTCACTGCCCAACAGCTTTCGCACACGAATTATTCCCGACCGCGTTACGCCTAGGATGAACGGCGTGCAGGGAGCATTCGTGGTGTTCGAGGGCGGCGACGGCGTCGGCAAGTCGACGCAGGCCGGCCTGCTGGCCGAGTGGCTCTCCGACCAGGGGCGTGAGGTGGTCCGGACCTTCGAGCCCGGCGACGGCCCGGTGAACGCGCAGATCCGCCAGATCCTGCTGTCGCGGGCCACCGAGAACCTCGGCCCGCGCGCCGAGGCGCTGCTCTTCGCCGCAGACAAGGCCCAGCACGTGCACTCCATCGTCCGGCCCGCCCTCGAGCGCGGGGCCGTCGTGGTCTGCGACCGCTACGTCGACTCGACGCTGGCCTACCAGGGGGCCGGCCGCGTCCTCGACGTGGGTGAGGTCGAGCGCATCAACTGGTGGGGCACCGACGACCTGCGCCCCGACCTCACCGTGCTGCTCGACCTGGCCCCCGAGACGGGGCTGGCCGGCATCGAGTCCCACGACCGCATGGAGTCCGCCGGCGCCGAGTTCCACGCCCGCGTCCGCGAGGGCTTCCTCGCGCTCGCCGAGCGCGACCCGGCCCGCTACCTGGTGCTGCCGGCCCGCGACCCGATCACGGCGATCGCCGAGCGCATCCGCGAGCGGGTCGCCGAGCTGCTGTCCGGCACCCACCACCACGAGGTCGGACGCCGCGGGCTGCTGTCCGCGCTCTTCGACCCCGACCGGGGGCCCGAGGACGAAGTGTCGGAGCCCGCTGGCAGAGTGACGGAATGAGCGTCTGGGGCGAGCTGGTCGGCCAGGAGCGAGCCACCGAGGTGCTGCAGCGCGCCGTGGCCGGCGAGCGGCACGCGATGACCCACGCGTGGCTGGTCACGGGCCCCCCGGGATCGGGCCGGTCGAACGCCGCCAAGGCCTTCGCCGCCGCACTGCAGTGCGGGCGCGGCGGCTGCGGCGAGTGCACCGCCTGCCGCACCTCCCTGTCGGGCGCGCACCCCGACGTCACGCTCGTGCGCACCGAGCAACTGTCGATCGGCGTCGACGAGGTGCGCGACCTGGTCCGCCGGGCCGCGATGGCGCCGACCCTCGGCCGGGCCCAGGTGTTGGTGGTGGAGGATGCCGACCGCATCACCGAGCGCGGCGGCGACGCCCTGCTCAAGGCGATCGAGGAGCCGGCCCCCCGCACCGTGTGGGTGCTGTGCGCGCCCACGCCCGACGACGTGATCGTCACCATCCGCTCGCGGTGCCGCCGGGTCGAGCTGGCCACCCCGAGCGAGGCGTCGATCGCCCAGCTGCTCGAGCAGCGCGACGGCGTCCCGCACGAGATGGCCGCCCACGCCGCCCGGGTCGCGCAGGGCCACATCGGGCGAGCGCGTGCGATCGCCCGCAACGAGGACGCGCGGCGCCGCCGCAGCGAGATCCTCCGCATCCCCGCCCAGCTGACCACGCTCGGGGCCTGCCTCCAGGCGGCGTCGAACCTGGTGGCCGCGGCGTCCGAGGAGGCGACGCACGCCACCGCCGACCTCGACGCCCGCGAGCGCACCACCCTCTCCGAGGCGCTGGGCATGACCACCAAGGGCGCCAAGCCGCGCCACGCCCAGGCCGCGCTGCGCGACCTGGAGGAGCAGCAGAAGGCGCGTGCCAAGCGGCTCCAGCGCGACGCGCTGGACCGGGTGCTGACCGAGCTGACCGGCTACTACCGCGACGTGTTCGCGCTGCAGACGAAGGCGACGCAGCGGCTGATCAACGCCGACCTCGCCGTCGACCTCGCCTCGGTCGCCCGGCGCACCCACCCCGAGCAGACGATCGCGAGCCTGGACGCCATCCTCGCGTGCCGGGAGGCCCTCGAGACGAACGTGGCCCCGCAGCTGGCGATGGAGTCGCTGATGATCAGCCTCCACGCGGCGTGAGTGTCGCTCACGGGTAACCGACCGCGGCTTTGCGACGATGGGCGTGGACGTACGCCCCGAGCAAAGGACTTCCCCATGGCCGACAACAACACCGACACCCGGGCGGATTGGGACGTCGAGGCTGCGCCGGCCCGCCCGTCCGAGGTGGACGCCGAGCGCGAGCGCCTCGTCGCCGAGCGCGCCGCGCGCCGCGAGGCTCGCCTGGCCGCGCTGGCCCCCGCGCCCGAGCCGGAGCCCCAGCCCGTCGCGACCGCCGCCGGCCCCCAGTACGCGGGTGCCCCGGCCGTCGCCGCCGGCACCGGCGCCACCGCGGTGTCCGACCTGCCGGTGCGCGCCGAGACGGTCACCGTCACCCACCGCAACACCGACAAGTTCGCCGGTTCGCTGGGCCTGTTCCTCCTGCGCCTGGTCACCGCCGCCATCGTCGGCAGCCACGGCCTGTACCACCTGCTCAACCTGCCGGCCACGACCGAGCTGATCAGCAGCACCGTCCTGCCGGCGCCCGGCATCCTCGCCGTCGTCCTCGGCGCGGCCGAGGTCGCCATCGCCATCGGGCTGGTCTTCGGCCTGCTCACCCGCATCGCCGGGCTCGGCCTGGTCCTCGTCGCCGGCGGCGCGCTCGCCTTCGTGCTGTGGGGCAACTGGACGCCGTTCGAGGCCGGCAAGCCGGGATTCGTGGGCGCCCTCGAACTGCTGCTGGTCGCCGTCGGCGTGCTGTTCATGTTGGTCGGTGGCGGCGGCTGGTCGGTCGACCACGGCTTCCGCGCACGCCGCGCCGAGGCCAAGGCCGCCTGAGCCACGCCCGGTTTCACGCTGCGGGGCAAGCGTTGCTAGAGTGTGGCCCCGGCCCGTAGGGGCCGCGCCACCTTAGCTCAGTTGGTAGAGCGACGCACTCGTAATGCGTAGGTCAGCAGTTCGAATCTGCTAGGTGGCTCTCTTCATGCCCGCAGGGGAGGTTCGATGGCCACGCCCGACTTCATCCTGCGCTTGCGCCGCCACGTCGGCACCACCCCGCTCTGGCTTTCGGGATCGACCGCCGGCATCCACCGCACCCGCCCCGACGGCACCGTCGAGTGGCTGCTCGTGCGCCGCGCCGACACGGGCGGCTGGTCGGTCGTCACCGGCATCGTCGACCCGGGTGAGCACCCGCACGAGGCGGCGGCGCGCGAGGCGCTGGAGGAGGCGGGCGTCGTCGTCGAAGTCGAGCGCCTCGTCTGGCAGGACGTCACCGCCCTGGTCACCTACGACAACGGCGACCAGACGCAGTACATCAACCACACCTTCCGCTGCCGGTGGGTCTCGGGCGAGCCGCACCCGGCCGACGGGGAGAACACCGAGGCGGCCTTCTTCCCCGCCGACGCGCTGCCCGAGCTGGACGACGACCACGCCCGGGCCATGGGCGTCCTCATCGCGGACGCCCCGGAGTGCGGCCTCGGCCCGCTGCCGCCGGCCTAGGGCGTGTCGCGTAACTGATTTGGGTGGTGGGGGTCAGGGTTGTCTTTGTGACCAGGAGTCCTCAGTTCAGTGACGAGATGTGGGCGCGGATTGAGCCGTTGATGCCGCGTGGGGGCGCGAAGGGCGGCCGTCCGTGGAATGACCACCGGCGGACGGTGGAGGGCATCTGTT
>NZ_JACJFX010000059.1:0-6955 GCF_014164675.1 Propioniciclava sp. MC1683
CCAGCTCGGATCAAAGCCACGCCGCCAGAACCAGCGCAGCCGCTTCTCCATCTCCGGGGCGTAGCACTGGACCCAGCGATAGATCGTCGTATGGTCGACCGAAATGCCGCGTTCCGCCAGCATTTCCTCAAGGTCGCGATAGCTGATCGGATAGCGACAATACCAGCGCACCGCCCACAGGATCACATCACCCTGGAAATGGCGCCACTTGAAATCCGTCATCGTTCCGTCCGTCCAATCTCCGCCAAGCATGCTCAAGCTTCACGATTTTTGCAACAGAGCCTGTCTGCGTAACCGGCTCAAACGCGTCCACGCACAGCCCCGGGCGCCTTACCGCTGCTCGACATCGTGTACGGAGAGGCATCTGCGCAGGTCAGAGCCCTCGCCAGACGTCTCGCAGCACCATGTCGCCCGGGGGACCGTGGTGATTCATCTGATGCAATACGCAGACTAGGTAATGTCATAATGTGCATTATCGGACAACCACACTCAGGCGGGCGGATCGGCCAGGAGCGCCGCGAGGCCCCGCTCGAACACGCGGTCCGCGCCCTCCTCGTCCAGTCTCCCTGAACCACGCAGCGCGCCGAGTCCCAGCACGAACGCCTGCAGGGTGAGCCAGTCGTCGCCGTGCACATCCGCGAGCCCGACACGGGACTGCGCCAGCACCGGCACCAGCCACGGCGAGGCCGCCAACACCTCGTTGAGTGCCCGCGCGGACGCCTCCGCATCGACGGCCCCGGACTCCTGCAGGCCCTCGGCCGTCGCCACGGCCACGGCGTCCACCAGGTCGGCCTTGTCGTGCACGTGGTTGTAGAGCGCCATCGGCGTGACGCCGAGCCGCCGGGCCACGCCACGCATGGACAGAGCCTCCAGCCCACCTTGCTCGACGACGTGCAGGGCCGACTCCACGATCGCCTCCCGGGTCAGCATGTGTACAGTGTATATATACGGTGTACCTCGTGCAAGCGTGGGCACGGCACACGCACGGACCGCCCGGCGGGTCTACGTTGTCCCCGTGCGCCTCACGAAGTGGTACGCCGACTGTGTCACCCCCGATGGCGCCCTGTTCATCGGGTACGTCGCGCACCTCACCCTCGGCCCCCTCCGCCTCGACTACACGGCCTCGATCGAGGCCGACTCCCCCGGAGCGCCCGTCCGGCAGCACCAGTCCCTGCGCCGCGGCCGCATCGAGGCGGACGCCGCGGGCGTCCGTCTGTTCTCCCCCGGCCTGGACGTGTCCGGGTCATGGACCGGCGGGGTCGGGACCGAACCGCGCCGCGTCCTGGGCACCGAGGGCGCCGAGGTGACGTGGCAGGCGCTCCGGCTGGCCGCCCACGCCGAGGTCACCACGCCCACCTGCGGCTACAGCGGCACCGGCTACGCCGAGGTCGTCCGCCTGACGCTGCCGCCGTGGCGCCTCCCGCTCACGGACCTCAACTGGGGTCGATTCGTCGCCGACGACGCCTCGAGCGCTCACACGTGGACCCGCATGGACGGTGCCACCGTCACCGAGGTCACCGCACCGGACGGCCACGCGACCCTGGACCTCGGCGAGACCCGGCCCATCCGCGTCGACAGCGTCCCGGCCACCGTCCTCGGCCCCTTCAGCGGCGTCCTGTCCCGGCTGCTGCCGGCGACCCTGCGCCACCTCCACGAGGCCAAGTACCTCTCCCGCGGACAGCTCGTCCTCGACGGCACCCCCCACGACGGCTGGGTGGTCCACGAGGAGGTCCGCTTCGGATGAGCGGCCTGCTCGCCCGCGTCGGCTACGGCGCCCTGTTCGTGGTGGTCGTCCCGGCCCTGCTGGTCGCGCTGGGCGGCGTCCCCGTGCCGTTCCCGACACCGCGCCTGCCGGGCGTCGGCTGGGCACTCACGGTCACCGGGGCGGCCATCATGGTCTTCGGCCTGGGCACGCTCATGGTGCGCGGCCGCGGCCTGCCGATGAACGCGTTCCCGCCCGAGCGCCTGGTCACGACCGGCGTGTTCGGGCTCGTCCCGCACCCCATCTACACGGGTTTCTGCCTGGCCACGGGAGGCCTGGCCCTCGCGCTCGGATCCCCGGGCGGCCTCTGGGTGTCCACCCCGACCGCCGTGCTGGGGTGCCTGGCCCTGGCCGTGGGCCACGAGCGCCTGTCGCTGCTCGAGCGGTTCGGCGAACTCCCCAGGCCCGTCCTCGCCCTGCGCCGAAACCCGCCCGGGTGGCAGGCGCTCCTGGCCGCCACCGAGCGCCTGGCCAACAGCTGGTCGTCGGTGCGCCTGGGGCCCGTGCGGATCATGAACCACGTCGTCTGGTCAGGCCTCGCCGGCGGGGTCGGCGCCGCCGGGGCGGTCCTCGCGGCGGGCGCCCGGTACGCGGCCCCGGTCGCGCTCCTCATGGTGGCCGGCGCCGTCGGGGCGATGGTGATGGGTCAGCTCCTCGTCGGGTCCTCCCAGCGCCTGAGCCGCCCGTTCGGCTACTTCGGCAGCCTCGCCGCCATCGCCGTGCTGGGCGGGGCGTGGGTGCTGGCCAGCCCCCAGGACGCGGTGCTGCTCGCCGCCTTCGCCCTCGTCGCCCCCTGGACCCAGGCGGTCGGGCGCCTCCGCTGCCTCGTGCAGGGTTGCTGCCACGGTGCACCCGCGGCGTCCGGGATCGTGGTGACCAACCCGCACTCGCGGGCCTGCGCGCACGCCGGGCTGAGCGGGGTCACCATCCACCCGACCCAGCTGTACTCGATCCTGGGCAACCTGGTGCTCGGTTCGGTGCTGCTCGCGGCCTGGCTGGCCCACGCCCCGCTCACGCTCGTCATGGGCGGCTACCTCGTGGGCGCCGGCACCGTCCGGTTCATCGAGGAGGCCTACCGCGGCGAGCCCCTGACCCGCATCGTGGCCGGGCTGCGCATCTACCAGTGGTTCGCGGTCGCGATGTTCGTCGTCGGGGCCCTCGTGATGCTCGTGCCGTCGGGGCCCGCACCGGCCCCCGACCTCGCCGCCTGGCCGGCCGCCGCAGCCCTGGGCGTCCTCTTCTTCGTCGTCTGCGGTGCCGCCATGAGCGTCGACCTGCCCGACTCGCGCGCCCCGTTGTCGCGCCTGTCGGGCTGATTCCTCACTCGTACAGCACGTAGACGGGCTCGGGCTGCAGCTCCATCACCTGGTCGGCCGACATGAGCGGGCCGTGGCGGGCGTCTTCCTCGTAGAACAGCTTGAACCCGAGGTTCACGTGGTCGGGGGTCTGGGCCACGATCTTGTTCCACGCGTTGACCTTCGCGGCGGCCGAGCCGATGCCGTCGATCGACTTCACCAGGGCCACCCCCTCGTGCGGCACCAGCTTCTCCTCCTCGGAGATGATGTCGGCGTGCAGCTGGTGGTACAGCACCACCTTCTCGGGCAGGCCGTGCTCGGCGACCAGGCCGGCGACGTAGGTGGCGACCTCGTCCAGCTCGGGGCCGGTCGAGTGCCCGTAGACGTCTCCGGGCACCTCCTCCGGGCCGACCGCCCACTCGGGGTCGAGGGCGAGCCCGACGTCGGGCTCGACGAGCCACTTCTCGAGGTGCTTCACCTCGTCGATGAAGCGCGCGCGCCCGGGCTGGATGTTCAGGAGCAGGATCGCCTCGTGCTTGCGGGCCGTCTCGAGCCAGCTGGCGATGATGTCGTCCTTGGCCCGGGAGCGGTACAGGCCGTCCCCACCCGGCTGGGAGTGCACGGTGACGGCGATGAGCTCCATCACGGGCAGCAGCTTGCGCCCACGCAGGAAGTCCTGGCCCACCCGCTCGATCTCGTCCATGCGCTCGTCGATGTCGCCGGTGCCCAGGCGGCCCAGGGCGGCCGAACCCGGGTAGCCCGAGTAGCCGACGAGGCGGTACTCCGGGAAGAGCGTCCTCCCCCCGCGCGGGAGCTCGACCCCGCGGGGCTGCAGCGCGCCCCCGATGGCGTTGACGATCCCCCACACCCCGAACACGAGGGCCAGGAACAGCCCCAGGATCACGAAGAACCGGGGCTGGACGTTCCACCGGTACTGGCGACGCTCCTCCACAACGGCAGGCTAGGCGGGGAGCCAGTGCGCAGGGGGCAGACACGCCCACCGGTCCCCGGGACCTGATGGTCTTCAGGAATCTCTCAGCCAAGGGTTGAGAGTTCGCCGCCATTTCGTCGGCTCGGGTTGATGGGCGTCCGCGCTTGCAGGGAGCATTCAAGAGGCCACACCACCCCCACCGGCCGTACCCAGTCATACCCAACGGTCCAGGGGAGATGAATACAGCCGTGCGCCCAACCGCCCGACTTCTCTCAGTTTTCGCCGCCGCCCTGCTGGCGGTCGTGGGGGTCCTCGTGGTCCCCACCCCCGCCCAAGCGGCCGAGACCCGTGTGGTGTGCAACCACGACTGGGTCCGCGTCCGCTCGGCGGCCACCACCAACTCCCGCGAGCTCGGCCGCCTCTCCCGGGGCACCGCGGTCACCGGCACGCAGCAGGGCTCGTGGTTCCGCCTCGACGACGGGCGCTTCGTCGCGGCCTACTACACCTGCGCCGGTTCCGGCCGCGCCGCCGCCCCCCAGGCGTCCACCGCAAGCGGCTCCACCTTCGCCGTCTGCCGGACGCCATGGGTCCGGGTTCGCGCCAACGCGACCACCCGCTCGGCGGAGGTCGGACGCCTGAACCAGGGCGCCACCTTCAGCGGCCGCAAGGTCGGCACGTGGATCCAGCTGGACAACGGCGGCCACGTGGCCGCGTACTACGCGTGTGCGTCCAGCGCGCCGGTCGCCGCCCCCGCCCCGGCGCCCGCGCCCCAGCGCGTGGCCCCGAGCGCGGCGACCCACCAGGTCTGCCGGACGCCGTGGGTCCGGGTCCGCGCGAAGGCGACCACCGCCTCGGCCGAGATCGGCCGCCTCACCGAGGGCACGCCGATGGCCGGGCGCAAGGTCGGCTCCTGGATCCAGCTCGACTCCGGCGGGGCCGTCGCCGCGTACTACGCCTGCGCCTACTCCGGCGCCCTCGCGCCGGTGGCCGCCCCCGTGACCGTGCCCGACGCCGCCACTCCCCTGCGCCAGCCGACCGGCACGCTCGGCAGCCCCACGGGCCCGTACGGCCAGCGGTTCCACCCGATCCTGCGCACGTGGCGGCTGCACAACGGCATCGACATCGGCAACCGCGCCGGTGAGCCGATCGTGGCCGCCGAGGCGGGCACCGTCACCACGGTCGCGCGGGACGCCTCCGCCGGCCTGTACGTCAAGATCGACCACGGCACCGTCGCCGGGACCCCCAAGGTCGGCAGCGGCTACCTGCACATGGCCAGCGCCGTCGTCACCCGGGGCCAGCGCGTCGAGCGCGGCCAGGTCATCGGCTACGTCGGGAACACCGGCCTGTCCACCAAGCCGCACCTGCACTTCATGGTCTACGAGTCGGGTCGCCCGGTGAACCCCGAGAAGTACATCGGCCCCCTCGCCTCACTCCACGCCTGACCGGCCGAAGGCCAGGATCGCCAGCCCGCCGGCGAGGATCAGCACGCCCGGCACCACGGCGACCAGCACGACCAGCGCGGACACCGCGTGCGGGTCGCCGGCGGCCGTGGCCGCCCCGATGCCGGACAGGCCCAGTCCCACGCCCACCACTCCCCCGGCGGCCGCCTGGGCCAGCTTCCGGGCCACGTGGAAGGTGGCGAAGACCGCCCCGGGGGTGGCAGAGCCGCGCGTGCGGCGTCCGTGGTCGACGCAGTCGGCGGCCAACGTGTACATCAGCGCGTTGATCGGCGCCGAACCGAGCCCCTGCAGGGCGAAGCACGCCAGCACGAACGGGACGCTGGTGGGCGCCAGCGCGATGCCCAGCGCTCCGACCGCCGCCACGACGGCCATCCCCACGTACGTGGGGATGGCGCCGAACCGGGCCGACAGCCGGGGCGCCAGCGGCACCATCACCAGCGACGAGACCGCGCTCGCCAACGCCATCCAGAACAGCACGCCGGAGTCGCCCAGGGCCAGCATGGCGTAGTGGGCCTGGGCGCCGACGATCGTGAACTGGCCGGCCAGCAGCACCAGCGTCGAGGCGCACAGCACGAGCAACGGCCGGTTGGTCCGGACGGCCTCCCACGTCTGGCGGAGCGTCAGGGGGTGCACCTCGACCGGCACGTCCTCGCGGCAGGTCCGGTAGCACGTCCAGTACAGGACCAGACCCAGCACCACGTTGGCCCCGGCCACGAGCGTGAAGAACCCCTGCAGCGCCGCGGGGTCGTGGGCCAACCGCGTGATCTGGGGCGAGACCACCCCGGCCAGCACCAGCTGGACCAGCATGACGGCGCCCATCCGCCACGAGTTGAGCCCGACCCGTTCCACCGGGTCGGCGGTCATCGCCGAGGCCAGCGACACGTACGGGATCGTGACCAGGGAGTAGAACAGGATCATGACCGCGCTCGTCGCCCACGCGTAGGCCAGGCGCAGCCCGTAGCCGTCCAGGTCCGGGACGCTGAACACCGCCCAGGCCGCGAGCAGCAGCGGCGGGGTCGCCCACAGCAGGTACGGGCGGAAGCGGCCCCGCGCGGAGCTCCGCCGGTCGACCAGCCGCCCCGCGATCAGGTCGCAGGCCGCCGACCAGATCCGCACCACCAGCAGCAGGACGCCGACGTCGTAGGGGTCGAGCCGGGCGACGTTGACGTAGTAGACGACCAGGAAGACCGCCTGGAACGAGAAGACCAGGTTGTTGGCGATGTCCCCGGCCGCATAACCGACGAAAGGACGCCGCGCCGAGCCGGCGCGGCGTCCCTGCGTGGTCGCTGGTCGTGGTGGCCTAGGAGCCTGCTGAACAATCTGTCCGCGTGCCCACGGGACTGACCGGCAGCTGGCTGGAATTGTTGGGTTGTGCAGGGTGAGTCGAGTCCGCAGCGGGATGTGTTGGACGTGGAGTCGCTGGCGGGGCATTTGTTGCCGGCTGGCAGCGTGTTCCGGTTCTTGGCCGAGCACCGGCACCGCCTGTTCCCGGACGCGTTGTTCGCCG
>NZ_JACJFX010000060.1:0-6871 GCF_014164675.1 Propioniciclava sp. MC1683
CAACGGCAGGCTGGAACACCTTCGCGGCATCGCGCTGGGCTTCCGCAACCTCACCAACTACCGACTGCGGTCACTCCTCGAAGCCGGCGGCTTCCGACCCCTCATCCACTCTCTTTCGTGAAGAGCCATCAAAACGAGACCTTAGGTCACTTGACCCCCGCGAAGGGGCATGTTAGATTCATCCTAATCGTTTAGGACGAGTCACTGAGTCCGACGCATGACCTAAACGTTTATGATCAGAGAGGATCCCGATGGCGCGAAGGCCGACGCTGAATGATGTGGTAGCCGAGACCGGCCTGTCGATTTTCACGGTCTCGCGCGCCCTCAGAGGTGCCCAGGGGGTCTCAGAGGCCAGCCGCACCAAGGTGCTCGCCGCCGCCCGGAAGATCGGGTACGTACCCAACGGCGCGGCGCGGGCCCTCCGCAACCAGACGCCCGGACCCGTCATCGTCATGAAGGCCTCGTCCTCCAACGCCTACTACGTCGACATGATCACCGGCATCCAGGTGGGCCTGCGTTCCGCGGGCATGGGGATGCGCACCGCTGATATCGCGCCCGACGGCGTGTTTGATGCGGATCTGGAGAACGCCGCGGTGCAGGAGGCCATGCAGTCCCGCGCGTCAGGGGTCATCTCGACCCTGACCCTTCAGCCGGAGAACTACCGCCGCCTCACGGAATGGGGCGTGCCGGTGGTGTTCGTCGACTCCCACCCACCCGCCTCCGAGCTCGGCACGGCCTCGGTGACCACGGACAACGCCGCCGCCACCGCGGCAGTGGGGGAGCACCTCGCATCCCACGGCCAGTCCGACTGGGTGCTGCTCATCTACCCCCACCTCTGGAGCACCCGCGCCGCCCGCGAGGCGGGTTTGCGCAGGTCAGCGGAGCAGCACGGTGCCCGGCTCACCGTCGTCGAATCCGCCAACGATCCCGTCTCGGCCCAGCAGGCGATGTCCAGATACCTGGACAGCCGCACCGCTGAAGGGCCGTTCGCCCTGATCGCAGGCAATAACCCCCTGTTGAGGGGAGGTCTCAGTGCCGTGCGCGAGGCCGGCATGCGACTCCCACAAGACGTCTCACTGATCTCCTTTGATGAGTTCATGTGGGCGCCCCTCATCGACCCGCCCATCACGGTGGTTGATGAAGACTCACGACACATCGGCGAAATTGCGGCGGCCACGCTGCGCGACATCGTCCAGCGGAAGAACAAATCGGGGGACGCATCCGGTGGATCGGGCAGCGGCGTCACGTACCACCCGGAAGACACGAAGGAGGTGACGGCAACACTCCTGGTTCGCCAGTCCTGCGGCTGCAACTGAGTCGCCTCCCCTTCCCCACACACACCACTTCACCACCCCACCCGTATTCAGTGCGCCCAGAAACGGGCAGTCACTCAACAACAACGAAAGGCGTAGCTATGAAGCTCACCAAGAAGACCGCCATCGGTTCACTGTTCGTCGCCCTGGCCCTCGGCCTCGGCGCCTGCAGCTCCGGGGACCCCGTTCCCGGCATGACGAACGGCGCTGAGGGGACCACCCCTGAGAGCATCAAGTCCATCGGGCTGATGGTTCAGGACATGTCCAACCCGTTCTTCTCCGCCATGACGAAGGGTGCCGAGGACGCGGCCAAGGAGTTGGACGCCAAGCTCAACGTGCAGGATGCGCAGCTGGATCTGGCCAACCAGAACACCCAGATTGACGCCTTCATCCAGCAGGGCGTGGACCTCATCGTCATTTCCGCCGTCGACGAGGACGGCATCGGGCCCGCCATCGAGCGCGCCCGTGCCGCCGGCGCCATCGTGATCGCGGTGGACACGCCGGCCGTCGGGGCCGACGCGGTGGTCATGACCGACGCCGTGGAAGCGGGCGAGGTGGCCTGCACCTACCTCTTCGAGGCGATGGGTGGTGAGGGCAACTTCCTCATCATCGACGGCACCCCGATCCAGACGATCATCGACCGGATCACCGGCTGCAACAACGTCCTGGAGAACTACCCGAACATCAAGGCCGTGGGGCACCAGCATTCGAAGAATGACCGCGCCTCGGGCCTGGCCGTCACCACTGACATGCTCACGGCCACTCCGGATGTCCAGGGCATCTTCGGCATGAATGACCCATCCGCACTCGGCGGCGTGTTGGCCGTGGAGCAGGCCGGCCGCACCGGCGACATCGTCGTCGTGGGCATCGACGGCAGCCCCGAGGCCGAGGCCGAGCTGCAGCGCGAGGGTTCCCCGTTCATCGCCACCGCGACGCAGAACCCCGCCGAGATGGTTCGCCAGGCCGTCAAGGTGGCCCAGCAGATCGTGGCCGGCGAGGAGCTTGAAGAGACCACCATTCTGATCCCCAGCGTCATCGTGGACCGCGAAAACGTTGCGGAGTACCCGGGCTGGTGACCCGTCGCCCCTGGGGTGGGGCGGAGACGCCCCACCCCAGCCAGCCATCAGGAGGAATCATGAGTGCAACCAGCACAAAGCTACCCCTACTCAAGCTTGACCAGATCTCGAAGCAGTTCGGCGCCACCGCGGCGCTGACCCGGGCGTCGTTTGAACTCATGCCGGGCGAAGTCCACGCCCTGATGGGGGAAAACGGTGCGGGCAAGTCGACGCTGATGAAGATCCTCGCCGGCAACGTTGCGCGCGACCACGGCGACATCTACATCGACGGCACGCGGGTGGAGATCTCGGATCCCGCCAGTGCCCGCGAGCACAAGATCGCCATCATCCACCAGGAGATCAACACCGTCCGGGAGATGTCCATCGCCGAGAACCTGGCGCTGGGCGTCGAGCCACGCACCAAATTGGGTGTGCTGGACCGGGGCCGCATGCGCCGCGAGGCGCGCGAAAAGATGCAGCTCATCGGGCTCAACCTCGACCCAGACACCCCGATCGGCGCGTTGAGCATCGGCATGCAGCAGATGGTGGAGATCGCCCGCGCAGCCAGCGAGGAGGCGCGCATCCTCGTCCTGGACGAGCCCACCGCCGCCCTCTCGAGGGCCGAGACCGAGCACCTCTACGAGATCATCGAGGACTCCCGTGCCCGCGGCATGGGACTCATTTACATCACGCACCGCATGGAGGAGGTGTGGCGTCTGGCGGACCGGGTCACGGTTTTCCGCGACGGTCACACCGTGGGCACCCGGGAGCGCGAGGAGATCGAGCCGGCCGACGTGGTGCGCATGATGGTTGGGCGTGACCTCGGCGACCTGTACCACCACGAGGAGAGGGTGCCCGGTGAACCCGTCCTGGAGGTTGAGAACCTCGAGGGCAACGGCATCGGCCCCGTCACCTTCAACGTCCGCGCGGGCGAGGTGGTCTGCTTCGCCGGCCTGATCGGATCCGGCCGCACCGAGATGGCCCGGCTCGTGTTCGGGGCGGAGCCGGCCACCGCCGGAAGCATCCGTCTCAATGGGCAGAAATTCTCCCCCGCGCACCCGGACCAGGCTATCAGCCATGGCGTGTCCATGGTGCCGGAGAACCGCAAGGAGGAGGCACTGTTCCTCGACCACACCGTTGAGGACAACATCGCCATCTCGTCGCTGGGCAAGTTCAGCCCCGGAGGCGTGCTGAAGCTGCGCACCATCCGGAAGAAGGTCCGCGAGCTGATGACCTACCTCCACCTGCGGCAGAACGCAATCACGCTGAGCGCCAGGAGCCTCTCCGGCGGAAACCAGCAGAAGGCAGTGCTGGCGCGCATCCTCCTCACGGAGGCACGCCTGCTGATCCTCGACGAACCCACCCGGGGCGTCGACGTCGGCGCAAAACGCGAGATCTACGAGCTGATCGACGAGCTTGCACGGCAAGGCAAGGCGATCCTCATGATCTCGTCCGACCTGCCGGAGGCCATCGGCACCAGTGACCGGATTCTGGTCATGCGCCAGGGCCGGATCGCGGCAGAACTGCCCTCCGCGCAGACGTCGGAGGAAGAAGTAATGGCTTACGCAACGGGCACCTCAAACAAGGAGCAACAATCATGACCACAACCGCCAACAATCCAAGAGTGGGCCGTAGCGGCTCCTTCGACTTCGCAAAGTGGTGGGACCGCGTCGGGATCCTGGCCGTTCTGGTCCTTCTCATCATCTTCATGCTGTTCGCGGCGCCCAACTTCGGCACGGTGGACAACATCCTCAACATCGCACGATCCATCTCCATCAACGCGATCATCGCCGCCGGAATGACGTTCGTGATTCTCTCGGCGGGCATTGACCTGTCCGTCGGATCGACGGTGGCGGTGTCCGGTGTCTCGGCGGTCCTCGCGGCCGTGGCGGGAGCCCCCGCGGTGGTGGCGATCCTCGTCGGCGTGATCGCCGGCGCCATCGCCGGCCTCGTGAACGGCGTGCTGGTGGCGTACCTGTCCCTGGCACCCTTCATCGTCACGCTCGGGCTCATGACCTTCCTGCGCGGACTCGCGTACACCATGACCGAGGGCCAGCCCATCGTTGACAGCTCACTGAACTTCCGGGACCTCGGCAACGGCTACATCGCCGGTATCCCGGCGCCGGTGATTGTCATGGTCGTGATCTACGCGGTGTGCTGGTTCGTTCTGGAGCGCACCAAGTACGGCCGCCACGTGTACGCGGTTGGCGGCAACCCCGAGGCCGCCCGCCTCGCAGGCATCCGGGTCAAGCGCGTCCTGACCTCGGTCTACGTGATCGGTGGGGCGCTCGCCGGCCTGGCCGGCGTCATCTTCGCCGCCCGCGTGGTGTCCGCCCAGCCCACCGCCGGTAACGGCTACGAGCTGGACGCGATTGCGGCCGTCGTCCTGGGCGGCACGTCGCTCTTCGGCGGCAAGGGACGCATCGTCGGCACCCTCATCGGGTCCGTCATCCTGGGTGTCCTCACCACCGGCCTGATCCTGATGAACGTCCAGTTCTTCACCCAGCTGCTGGTCAAGGGCATCGTCATCATTCTCGCTGTGGCGATTGATTCGCTGAAGCAGCGTTCAAGCAAGAAGGCACCGGCTGTTGATACGTCCGGGGCCGCAACCGTAGGAGTGTCGGCATGAGCCACACTGTTTACGTCACTTCAACCCACGGCCCCCGTCTTTCCGAACCCCTCGAGTTCTCCGTCCCCGGACAAATCGAGGAGGATCTCTGGATCGCCGTGGACCAGGCCGGGCAGGAACTGCTCTGCCAGCGCCTCAAGAACCAGCCGGACGAGGCCCGCACCGCCTTCGTCACCGTCGCCTCCTTCGACGGCGACTACGAGTTCACCCTGGACCGCCCCGCGGATGGGGCGGCGCAGGGGATCACGACGGGGGAGCCCATCGAGGATGACGCCTTCGTCCGCCTCAACACCGGGTACTTCGACGTTGAGATCTGCTCCGGCACCGCCCAGGGCGAGGGATCCTCGAAGTGGGGGATCCGGCACTTCTCGTCGATTGAGGAGGGCATTGACCTGCTGCCGTCGGGCAACAACGCCATCGGCGGCTTCTACGGGCCGTTCTTCACGCCCGAGAACGGGCTGATCAATCCGCCGGAGCACACGACGGTTGAGATCGAGGTGGTGGAGGAGGGCCCCGTGCTCTACGCCCTGCGGATGCACGGGACCATCCCCGACGGGCTCCTCGAGGAGCTCAAGGGGAAGAACTTCACCATCGACTGGCGCTTCACCTACGGCACACCGTGGTTCTCGCGCCGCTACCAGGTGGATGACTTCCAGACCGTCATCAACGGGCGTTCGATCACCAACAAGATCACCGTCGGCGACGAGTTCGAAGGGGGCCAGGGGGAACTGGTCTTCGACCGGTTCGACTGCCCCGGCGGCGTCCGCTACCGGGCGGGGGACCCGTATGCGGGCCAGTTGGTTGAGATGGTCAACGAGACGATTGCCTCCGACGGGGACCGTCCCGCGAAGTTCGACACCTTCAAGGAGATGCTCTCCGGCGACCTCGAGTCGGCCCACTGGGACCTGTACTGGCGGCTGTTCTGTTCCTGGGAAGGCGCGCTGCCCGAGGACGAGATCCGGGAGCGGCTGGCTCGGGTTTGCAGCGAGTCGCACGTCCTAGCTGACCTGACCGATCGGCCGTGGATCATGGCTGATGGCCCGGTCGACGTGCAGACGGTGCCGCACGAGACGATCTTCCCGGGTGCTGCCCAGAAGACGGTGGAGTATCACTCCGAGTTGGGCCGCGCGATGGTGTGGTGGACTTCGGAGCCGTCGGGTCAGTTCCAGATTGTCCAGCGGCGGCAGTCCGGTTGGGTGAACTGGGGTTCCAACGGTGAGAACGAGTGCCCGGAGTTGCCTGTCGGCGTCTTGATCAAGACGGCGTATGGGCAGTATGCGGAGAGTTGGCTCGAGGTGGCTGATCAGTTGGAGAACGCCCCGGGCGTGACTGTTGGGTGACAGCGAATCATCTGTCACTTGGACGGGCACCAGCGAATCCATCGTGCAAACGACCCGTGCGCACGAGTTGAACTTCGCTGGTGCCTGGCCCGTCTGAGCTTGCCCCGCCCTCAGACGGGAAGAGAAGCCAGAGGGTGATGTAGCAGATCCACTGTGGCTGCGGAAACGAATCTGTGTTGGGACAGCTCAGCCCGACATTTGATCAAGTAGGGCTGACGGCGGAATTCCGACAAATGTCGCTCAACCAAACACGCTGTTGTGAAATTAATGAGTATCTGCCATTGGCAAAGATCTCTCTGTGGTATTCTCCTCGCGAGGCCAACCGGATGGAAGGCCGTGATGAAGAAGACCGAGAGGGCTTCTAGCTAGTCAGATGGGATCACTCACCCATCGGTCAGATGTTTCTCGGCTCTTCACGAAAGAGAGTGGATGAGGGGTCGGAAGCCGCCGGCTTCGAGGAGTGACCGCAGTCGGTAGTTGGT
Organism: Propioniciclava sp. MC1683; assembly: GCF_014164675.1. NCBI lineage: Bacteria > Bacillati > Actinomycetota > Actinomycetes > Propionibacteriales > Propionibacteriaceae > Propioniciclava > Propioniciclava sp. MC1683. The sequence goes on from NZ_JACJFX010000060.1 coordinate 6,820, forward strand.
GAGGTTGCGGAAGCCCAGCGCGATGCCGCGAAGGTGTTCCAGCCTGCCGTTG
>NZ_JACJFX010000061.1:0-6581 GCF_014164675.1 Propioniciclava sp. MC1683
CGATCCGGTTCACCACGCTGACCGCGATCTGCCAAGCACTGGACTGCAAGCCGGCCGACCTGTTCGACTTGGAAGATCCTCACAACCTCGACGAGCCCACCTCCGATCCCATTACCTGACATGCCGCGTCCGGCGCAGGCCGAGCCTTCCCGCGGGGCGACTCCTTCCCTGCCGTGCGCCGGACCCGAACGCTTCTGTCAGACGTGCGGGCGACAATCGCGACATGCCTTCATCCGAAGTCGCACTGAGCGTGCTCACCGTCGTCGTCTCCATCGCCGGTTCCTGGTTCGTGGCCAGATGGACGGTCCGTGCTGAACGCGCGTCCAGAGTGCATGCCGCCGCGGTGGACGGGCTGCTTCCCTCACTCGCTCGACTGCGGGCGCTGCTACATGAGTCGAGCGTGCGCAGCCTGAACCCGGAGGACGTCGCTCGGGCCGTCGCGGATTTCGAATCGCTGTGCCTGCAACACGGTGCATCCCTCCCCGTGGAACTCCGCAGCACTCAATCTGACGTGCGCGCTGCCGTCGGGAACTACTTCGGGGGCGTTTCACTCGCTTCCTTGGATGCCCGCATGGCCACGTACCCGCTGTCGGAACCCGATCCGTACTGGCGGGACATCTCGATCTCCTACATTGAGTACGTCATGGCGAGGCTGCAGCAGAGTCTGGTGCGACCCAAGATCCCGCCAGTCATTCACTTCTCAGACTGGCGTCGGCATGAGGACTATTCCCGACGATGACAGCTGCCCGCCCTGCTCACTCGTTTGCCGCAGGGCGCCCGATTCTGTCACCGGGGGAAACTGATTGTGTCAGTGCCCGCCGATATCGTCGGGTGCTCCAGGGCGTTCGCTATGCCAGAACATGACAGGAGTTTGGTCAGTGAGTTCAGATCGCTACCCGTTCCCCGTCGCCATCTCCCAACTCGGAGTCGGGGACAGCCGCGAGCAGCAGGCACTGCGTGGCGTCCAGTGGCTGCTCAGCCAGACCGACGCCCCCACCGTCCTCGTCACCCCTCGGAAAGACATCGATCACAACCCAGCGCTCACTCGACTGGCTACTGGCGGCAGGGCGCGGCACCTCACATGGCGGGGTCTATTCGCGGACCAACTCCACGGAAAGCGAGTCCTCCACGCGTGGCCCGATCGCAAGCAGCTCAACGAGCTATGGGGGGTGCAGCTCTCGGCCCTTGCCGTACTGGAATGGGCCCCGGGCCAAACCGCGGAGTGGATCGAGGACGCCAACCCGGTTCGCCTGCTGCGGCATGGCACTCACGCCCCGAACCCTCCCGCCGCGCGGACCGCAGACGGGCTGCCCGACGATGTCGTGAACATCCTGCAGCACTTGGCTGACATGGCCGCGGGCTACGACTCGGGCCTGAAGTGGAACGAAGAGGACAAGCTCAAGGCCGACCTGATGAACCGTACGCAGCGATGGCTGGGGCTACCCATTGACCACATCCGCCTGAAGTGCCGGGAGCTCGGCTTGCGACCCGCCGATGTCGACACCATCACCGGCTTGATACTGCGCCGCCAAGAAGGACGACGCTTCAACGTCCGACGCGGATACAAGGACTTCCACTTCCAAGGCTAGAACAACCACCCCCATTGGGGGCTACTCGTAGTTGACCGTGGTGGGTCGTTGATGCAAGGGCTCGTGGCCTTGCGCTGGGATGGGTGTTGCGAAGCATCCAACCGGACAAGGACCACGAGCTGTGATCAAGCCTATGTGCTCGCAGCGTGACGCTGCGAGCGTGACTTTCAACCTGCCTGACTACCACGTGATCGACGCGATCGACCTGCCCCTGGGCGGCCGACGGGTGATCGTGAAGGCCGACACCATCGCCGGCGGCTGCCCCGACTGCGGGGGGTCTCGGCGCGGGTGCATGCGTGGTGTCGGCAACGGGTCAAGGACGTCCCGCACGCCGGCGGTGTGGAGGTGTTGGTGGTGAAGCCACGGTTGGTGTGCGCCGAGCAGGGGTGCCCGCGACGGCGTTCACCCAGACCACGAGCGAGTTGCCGCGACGGGCTCGGTGCACGACGCGCTTGCGTCAGGCGTTGCTGACCGCGGTCATCGACCAGGGTCAGCCGGTCGCCCAGGTCGCCAAGACCCATCAGGTGGCGTGGTGGACCACCCAGAAGACGGTGAACGACGCGGTCGACACGTTGCCCGACGTCGACGCCCTGCACGTAAAGCACCTGGGTATCGACGAGCACCGCTACCGCCGGGTGCGCTGGTTCCGCGACCCCGACAGCAGCGGCTGGCGGCGGGTCGAGCCGTGGATGACGACCCTCGTCAACACGGCCTGCGGTCAGGTGCTGGGGGTCGTCGACGGCCGTGACAGTGCCGCCGTCGAGGGCTGGCTGAACGCCCGTAGCCAGCCGTGGCGGGACCGCATCGCAGTCGTCGCGATCGACCCCTCAGCAGCGTTCAAGAAGGCGATCACCACCAGCCTCCCGCACGCCAAGATCGCGGTCGATCCGTTCCACCTGGTCCAGTTGGCGAACCTGTGCCTGACCCGGGTGCGGCAGCGCCTGGTCCAGGACCTCCACCAGCGCCGGGGCCGGAAGGTCGACCCGGCCTGGGCACATCGCACCCTGCTGCTCCGCGGCTACGACACCCTCTCGGAGCGGGCCCGCCACCGGCTCGATGAGGTGTTCGCCAGCGACGACCCCACCGGCGAACTCGGCGCCGCCTGGGGCGTCAAGGAAGGACTGCGGCTGATCCTCGCCAGCCGCACCCTCGAAGGAGCCCGTGACGCCAAACAGCGGCTCGAAGGCTGGGTGAAAGACGCCGACACCGACGAGACCACCAGGCTGTGGGACACCCTCAACGCCTGGTGGCCCGCCATCGAGGCGTTCATCACCAGCCGGGTCACCAACGCCCGCACCGAAGCGGCGAACACCGCCATCAAACACATCAAACGGACCGGGCGCGGCTACCGAAACAACGAGCACTACCAAGCCCGTATCCTGCTCCGCAGCGCCCACCGGGCGCGGCAACACCGTTGACCAGCCAAGGCACCACGGTCAAATGCGAATAGCCCCATTGGGACTCGAGGTAGCGGACGCGCGGCACAAGGTCAGCGGAACCGACCCTCGTTCTCGAGAAGCATCTGGGTGTGGCCGAGTGTCCCTGATTTTCGAGATCCCAGCCTTCCGTCGAGACGGGAGGGCGGCGACATCGGCGCTACAGCAAACATCCGCTCTTGCCGCATGCAGCTAGTTGTACTGACCGGACACGTTGATCGACTGATTCTGTTACTCGGTAACTGTGACTGGGTATCATTGCGGCATGACTGTTCCGATTGACCGCCGACGTTTGCATGACATCGCCCTGCGCCTGTTCCGCGAGTTTGGCTACGACACCGTGTCGGTGGCCCAGATCGCTGAAGCGGCTGGAGTGTCACGGATGACCTTCTTCCGGCACTTCTCCAGCAAGGAGTCCGTCCTGGTGGAGGACATGTTCGATCCGGCGATCGCACTGGCCGTCGCCGCCCAGCCAGCGTCAGCACACCCGCTCGAGCGAGTGGTGGGCGGCTTCCTGGCCGCGCTGAGCGAGCCCGAAGCGGCGCGCGAGTTGTCGTCTCCCCAGTTCCGGGACCGCATCCAGCTCGTCGCGGCCACGCCCTCTTTGCGTGGGGCTGTCTGGGCTTCCAGCGCGGCAACGGAGCAGGCGATTCGCGAGGCCCTGGTCAGCTCCGGCGCATCCGCCGACAAGGCGCGAGCTGCTGCAGGGGCCGTGATGGGGGCCGCCACGGCGATCTTGCTGGGCTGGGCGGCCGAGCCCGAGCCCAGCCATGTTGCGATGGCCCTTGCCGGCGGGCTGCAGAGCTTGTTGGGCTCGGCCCGATGACCGCCGCGCTGACCTTGTCGGGGATCCAGGTCCGGCTGGGCGGATGCGAGGTGTTGCGTGGACTGGACCTTGAGCTGTCCCACGGACAGATTCGTGCGCTCGTCGGCCTCAACGGTGCGGGCAAGACGACCGCACTGCGGGTGGCGCTGGGCATGCTGCGACCCGATGCGGGCCATGTCCTGCTCCACGGCCAGGACATCTGGCCCAGCCCCGCAGAGGCCTGGTGTCGGGTCGGTCACATGGTCGAGACGCCGGCCGCCTATCCCGAGCTGACAGCGCGCGCCAACATCGACAACGCGATCATGCTCCACGGCATGGACCCATCAGGGTGCGCGCCACGCGTCGCGCAGCTTTCGCGGGCGCTCGGCATGGAAGCCCATCTTGACCAGCCCGTTCGGCGGCTTTCCCTAGGCACGCGTCAGAAGGTGGGCCTGATCAGCGCGCTCGCCCATGAGCCCAGCGTGGCCGTCCTCGACGAGCCCACCAACGGCCTCGACCCTCTGGCGGTCGTGGCGTTTCGTGACGAACTGCGTCGCCTGGCAGGCCAGGGCAGCTCGATCCTGATCACCAGCCACCACTTCGACGAACTCGCCCGTGTCTCCGATGCGGTCGACGTCCTTCACCACGGACAGGTCATCGCCACCATCACCCCCGACGAACGTGACCTCGAGAAGGTCTTCTTCGACACCGTACTGGCCGCCGACCAACAGTTGCAGGAGATCTGATGACCCCACACGCCCCAGTCCTGCGCATCGAATCCCGAAAACTCTACGCATCCCCCGTGGCCAGAACCGCGGCCTGTGCCGTTCTCATCATGGCCACAGCCACCTCGGCCGGTGGCTACGCAGCAGCCGTCCACGCCCCAGGGACAGACATGGGCCGCAAGGCAGCCGCCATGATCAGCGGGCAGGGGTGGAGCGGATATGTCAGCCTGGCCGCCCTGAGCCTTGGAGCCACCCTGCTGCTGGCAGCCGGAATCGTCGCGGCGTGGGCAGTCGGCCGCGAGTTCACTGACGGCACCATCGTCGGTCTCTTCGCGATCGGCACGTCCCGCGCCGCGGTGGCACGCGCAAAGCTTGTCGCCTGCCTCGGCTGGGGCCTGGCCCTCACTCTGGTTCAAAGCGTCGCATCGATCATGGCAGGGATCGGTCTCGGGCTTGATCCGGCAGGGGCACTCCATGCCGGGCTGACACTGACGATCAGCGGATTCTGCCTGGTGTGCAGCGTGCTTCCCATCGCTTGGGTGGCCACCCACTGGCGCGGATACCTGGCCGGGATCGGCGCGACCCTGGCCGTTCTCGTGGCCACCAACCTGACCTCCGGCTTCGGTCTCGGCCGCTACGTGCCGTGGGCGATCCCGACCCTGTGGGCCTCTGGCGATCCGACTGTGCCGGCAGTTGCACTTGTCATCCCCCTGGCGGTCGGTCTGCTCGGCTGGTGCGCAACGTCGTCGGCATGGAAACGCATCCAGATCGGCCGCAGCTAGCCCTCAACTACACTTTCCGGAGAACGCAATGTCTCACCCCAATGCGGCCCTGACGCCGCGTCATCGCCTGATCGTCACTCGTCTCGTCGTCGACGAGGGCTGGCCTGTCAGTGAGGTCGCTGCACGATTCCAGGTGTCGTGGCCGACGGTGAAGCGCTGGGCCGACCGCTACCGCGCCGGCGAGTCCATGCAGGACCGCTCCTCGCGCCCGCACCACTCGCCCAGCAAAACCAGCGCGCGGGTCACCCGCCGCTGCATCCAGCTCCGGCTACGTCTCCGCGAAGGACCGGTGCAGCTCTCGTATCGGCTCGGGATCGCGCCGTCGACGGTCCACCGCATTCTCACGGATGCCCATCTCAACCGGCTCTCCCACGTCGACCGCGCTACCGGCGAACCCGTCCGTCGCTACGAACACGACCATCCTGGCGCGATGCTCCACGTCGATGTGAAGAAGCTCGGCAATATCCCCGACGGCGGAGGCTGGCGCTACGTCGGCCGACGACAAGGCGAGAAGAACCGAGCAGCCACCCCCGACAAGCCCAGGAATAAGCACTATGACCCGTTGATGGGCAAGGCCTACGTCCACACCGTCATCGACGACCACTCCCGTGTCGCCTACGCCGAGATCCACGACGACGAAACTGCGATCACCGCCACCGCGGTCTTGGTCCGGGCGGTCGAGTGGTTCAACGCCCGCGGAGTCACCGTTGAGCGCGTCCTTTCGGACAACGGTGGCACCTACAAGTCGCACCTGTGGCGCGACACTTGCGCCGAGCTCGGTATCACGCACAAGCGGACCCGGCCATATCGGCCGCAGACCAACGGAAAGATCGAACGTTTCCACCGAGCCTTGGCCGACGGCTGGGCCTACGCCCGCTGCTACACCTCCGAAGCCGAGCGCCGCGGCGAGCTCGACGGCTGGCTGCACTACTACAACCAGCACCGGCCCCACACTGCCTGCGGGAATCAGCCGCCCTTCTCACGATTGACCAACGTCCCCGGTCAGTACAGCTAGTGCGGAGCTACCCGCTTCAGCAACTGCGCGGCGGCGGGACAAGCCCTAGATCAGCTAGGGCGTGTCGCGTAACTGATTTGGGTGGTTTGGGTCAGGGTTGTCTTTGTGACCAGGAGTCCTCAGTTCAGTGACGAGATGTGGGCGCGGATTGAGCCGTTGATGCCGCGTGGGGGCGCGAAGGGCGGCCGTCCGTGGAATGACCACCGGCGGACGGTGGAGGGCATCTGTT
>NZ_JACJFX010000062.1:0-6389 GCF_014164675.1 Propioniciclava sp. MC1683
CGACGACCCCGCTGTCGCACTCAACTGCGCTGACTCACACTCGCGGCTCGACAGCCGCGGCGGCGTCCCACCCGCCACCCACGTCCAACCCGCCGTCAGATAGACGCCTTGTTCAGCAGGCTCCTAGCGGAGTACCCCGGACTCCGCTACGCCAGGCGCGCCTGTACCGCCCTGGCCGTGTGGGGTGAACTGACCATCTACCGCTCGGTCGAAACGGCCGCCAAGATACTCGCCGACGACGACCTCTGCGAGCAGACCCGTCTGGCCCAGCCGCGGGCCTCCTCGGCACGGAGCAACCTTGCGAGCCCCGAGGACGCCATGGAGGCGGACCCCCTCACGATCATGCGTGCCCGGCTCCTGTTGGCCTCCGGGCAGCCGCAGGCCGTTCGCGAGGCGCTCGAGGATGCCACCGAGCGCCCCGGCGCGATCGGCACGTGCGCGTGGGTGACCATCGCGCTGGCCGAGGACCGCCTGCGCCGCGATGCCCGGGCCACGGCAGCGATCGGGCGCGCCCTCGATGCCTCGGCGGGCGAACACCTGTTGATGCCGTTCAGGAGCGCCAACAACCACCGGCTCGTCGAGATCCTGCGCCGACACCGCGAGGTGATCAGCAGGCACCGTGCGTTCGTCGACGAGATCCTTCTGGTGCTCGACGGACCGGTCGCCTGCGCCGTCACGACCTCGTTGACCGAGCCACTGACAGAGCGGGAGGAAGCGGTGCTGGTCTACTTGCCGACCATGCGCTCCAACGCCGAAATCGCCGAGGCCCTGGGCATCTCGGTGAACACGGTGAAACAGCACCTCAAGTCGGTGCACCGCAAGCTGGGAGTGTCCAGCCGCCGGGAGGCCGTGCGCATCGCCCGGGAAATGAACCTGCTTCCTGAGGGCATCGACGACGGTCTGGGGAGTCAGAACGGCCAGACCAGCGGGACCAGGAGGATGCCGGCCAGCCCGTAGAGCGCCAGCAGCACCCCGCCCAGCTTCCAGTAGTCGCCGAAGCGATAGCCGGCGGCTTCCATGACCACCAGGTTGGCCGGCGTCGCCACGGGGGTGAGCAACGCCCCGGCCGCGAACACGGCGATACCCATCAGCACGGGCGCCGGAGACACGCCCATCTCGGCGGCCGCGGCCAACCCGACCGGCGCGACGATGAAGGCCGTCGCCATGTTGCTGATCAGCTGGCCGAGCGATGCGGTGACCACGAAGAGACCGAGCATCAGGGCGTACGGGCCGGCGTCCCCGACCAGCGTGACCAGGGCGTCGGCCAACTGCCCCGCCGCCCCGCTCTTCACCATGGCCACCGAGAGCGACATCAGGCCCCCGACGAGGATCACGGTTGTCCAGCCGATGCCCTTGTACACCTGGGGCACGGTCAGCACGCGGGTGAGGACGACGGCCAGCGCGGCCAACAGCCCGGCGATCGCCGCCGGCACGACATTCGTGGCGAGCAGGAGGATCATCGCGGCGAGGATGACCAGCGTCCGGCGCGCGCCCACGCCCAGCGGCACCGTCTGCCGCCGCACGTCCTCGGGGTCGTCCACGACGAGGATGTTGGGGTCCTGTGCCGCCTCCGTGAGGTGCTGCCAGGCACCCTCGAACAGGATCGCGTCACCGACATGCAGTGGGTGGGGTTCCGTCGCGACACCCTCGCCCTTGTGGCGCACGGCCCGTACCACGAGGCGTCCGCTCTCGGTGACCAGACCGGCGTAGGCGAGGTCGCCGATGAACTCCGACCGCGGCGGGATCACCGCCTCCAGCAGTCCGATCTCGCGATTCAGCTGGACGGGCGCCTCGGCTTCCAGCTCGTAGTGCTCGGTGAGCACGGACGTCTGCGCACCCAAGTCACGCAGCGACCGGCTCGGAGTGCGCCGTGGGATCAGACGGGGGCCGAGCAGGAGGACGGTCACGATTGTGGCCAACACCAGCGGGACGCCGGCGACCGCGAACGCGAACAGCCCGAAGGGGCCGACGCCGGCCGCCTCGGCATAGTCGGACAGGACAAGGTTCACCGGCGATCCGGTCAGCATCAGCAGCGACCCTGCGTGGGCGCCGAAGGCGAGGGGCAGCAGGAGCTCCGATGGCGAGCGGCGGGCGCGGATCGCCATCACCACCACGACCGGGGTCAGGGCGGCGACGGAGCCGTTGGGGGTGATGACGGCCGTGACGACGGCGACCAGCGCGAGGATGACGACGACCAGCCGCGTCCGGCTCTCACCGGCCAGGCGAAGGGCTGCCCCGCCGACCCAGGTCGTGACGCCGGCGGCGTCCAGCGCCTCGCTGACGACGAACAGGGAGGCGATGAAGATGATCGTCGGGTCGCCGAAGCCGCCGAAGGCCTCGGTGATGTCGAGCACCCCGGTGGCCCACAGGGCGATGGGGACGGCGAGGGCCACGGCCATGACGGGCAGGCGGTCCCAGATGAAGATGGCGACCGTGACCGCCAGGATGATGAGCGTGATGACGGCAGGGCTCAACGTGACCCCTTCAAGAATGGGCACCGCGTGCTGCGGAGTGCCGTCTGAGCCTACGCCGCGTGCGGCGCGCGGCATCACCCGCGGCGGGTGATGCCGCACCGCAGTCGGAGTTCCTAGCATCCGACCATGACCCACCTGGCGCCCTATCCGTCCTTCACCCTTCCCCAGCGCCACCTGTCCGTGGCCGTCACCGAGTCCGTCCCTGCCGCGGGCGCCGTCGGCCACCTCGTTTTCGTGGGGGAGGCACCGCCCGCTGCCTCGTCCCTGAGTTCAACGCGAGCGGCCGCGTTGGGCTTCGAGGGGAAGGCGGGCTCCACTCTGGTCCTGCCCACCGCCGAAGGCCCGGTGTTCGTGCTCGTCGGCGGCGGTGACCGTGCGGCCGTCGACTCGGCCGCACTGCGGGACGCTGCCGCCCAGTTCGCGCGGGCGATCGAGAGCCAGACCGAGTTGGCGCTGCTCGTGCCCGAGACGCCCGTGCCTGATGGTCTGGGTCCACGACCGTGAGGTGACGGCCCGGCACGAGCAACTGTTCCACGACGACCTGCGCGACTGCCGCGAGGTCACGCTGGACGAGGTGCGATCGTGGGGCTGGGCACGCCGGTATCGCAACTCGGCGGCCCGCCTGTTGTCCAACCTCTTGTGAGATCGAGGAGCATCCCCATGAAGCGACCCAGCCCCGCATCGTCGGACGTTGCGCGTCCGCGTCGCAGTCCCCGCCTGCCCGTGGCCGGCCTCGTCGCCGTCGGCGTGGCCACGGGACTGGTGGCTGGTGGTGTGTCCGGGTTCGCGGTGGCGCGCACCACGCCCTTCGCGGGCTCGTGCAGCACGGTTGTCCTCGCTGAGTCGGCGGCGCCGGCCGTGGTCACGGTTTTCGCCGAAGGACGCACCGGACCCGACGGCCTGGCGTTCGGCGGCTCGGGTAGCGGGGCGATCCTGACCCCCGACGGACGCATCGTCACCAACGACCACGTGATCGCCGGGGCCAGCCGGCTCGCCGTCCTGCTGGCCACCGGCGAGCGCCTCGACGCGACCCTGGTCGGGACGGACGCCAAGACCGACCTCGCGGTCCTGCAGATCGAGGCCACCGGGCTGCCCACGTTGGCCATCGGCGACCGCACTGCTCCGCGGGTCGGCCAGCAGGTCGTCGCGTTGGGTGCGCCTCTCGGGCTGTCCGAGACCGTCACAGCCGGGATCGTGAGCACGCCCCACCGTGACGTGGTCGCTCCGGTCGGCGGTGGTGGCACCACGGTGCTGGCCGGCATGGTTCAGACCGACGCGTCGATCAATCCGGGGAACTCCGGCGGGCCCCTGGTGGATTGCTCGGGGGACCTGATCGGCATCAACACGGTGATCTCCACGGTGCCCAGCGCCTCGGGCGAGGGAGGGGGCGGCAGCGTCGGGCTCGGGTTCGCGGTGCCCGCCAGCACCGTGCGGCGGATCACCGACCAGATCGTGGCCGACGGGAGGGCCACCCACCCGTGGTTCGGGCTGTCCTACGCAGTGGTGCCGCCAGGCGCGGCGCAGGCCCGGGGTGTGTCCTCGGCGTTGTTCGTCTCGTCGGTGGCGGCGGGGGGGCCGGCCGCACGGGCCGGCGTCCGGGGTGGTGACCTGATCGCCGGCATCGCCGGCGGGCCCGCTGACTCGTTCACGATCGGCCGACTGCTGGCCACCGCGGCCGTGGGCGACGAGGTGGTCCTTGACCTGCTCCGCGAGGGCCAGCCGCAGCAGGTGACCGTGACCCTGGCCGAAGCACCATGACGGATCCCGCGGTGGCGGGACCAAGAAAGGAATGATCGTGACCCTTCGAGGAAACCTCCGTGCCGGGAGCGTCCTGGCTGTGCTGGTGGGGCTGCTCGTGGCGGGCTGCTCCCAGGGCGGGCCAGCGACGCCGGCCCCCACACCGGACGTACAGACGGCCGCGCCGACCGCTGCGACGGGTTCGCTGGATGACACGCGCTGGGAGGCGTCGCAACTCGGTGGCTCGCCCGTGCTGGAGGGGAGCACCGTGACCGCGGCGTTCGGTGCGGACGGATCACTGGCCGGATCGGGCGGCTGCAACCGCTACCGGACCACCTACACGACCGCGGACACGACGATCGCGATCGAGGGGGCCGTCGCGTCGACCATGATGGCCTGTGACCAGGCGGTGATGGCCCAGGAGGCGGCCTTCTTCACGGTGCTGGCCGACGCACGCTCGTTCGCCGTCACCGCAGAGGAACTGACTCTCTCCGACGGAGCCGGGGCGACGCTGGTGGTCTTCGACGTGCAGCCCCAGGAGGTGGCCGGCACGTGGGTGGTGACCGGCTACCACGACGGCGATTCTGCGGTCGTGAGCACGGTGCAGGGCTCGACGCCCACGGTGGAGTTCGCCGAGGACGGCACCGTGAGCGGCACGGGCGGCTGCAACCAGCTGGCGGGCAGCTTCGAGGTGGACGGCAACGCGATCAAGATCGGCCCGCTGGCCTCGACGATGATGTCGTGCGAGGAGCCCGCGGGCGTCATGGAGCAGGAGTCCGCCCTCGTTGTCGCCCTGGAGTCGGCCGCGACCTACTCCATCGAGGGTGACCACCTCGAGTTCCGCCGCGCGGACGGCGTGATGGCGGCGACGTTGACGCGGGGCTGAGGTTCACCTCACCCGTGGCAGGGGCGACCCTGACGCCCCAGGGGGTGACGGGGCTGGCGGTGTTCCCGGCCGGCCTCGCCACCGGCCTGCTCTGGGCCTGACGGAAGCGCTGAGGCCGGCCGAGGTCGGTTGAGGTCAGGCCTCGGTGGAGGCGCGCTGCACCGATTCGGTGACCGGCGTGTCGCCGGTGAGCTTGCCGTAGGTCGCTCCGGCGATGAGCGCTCCGACGATCGGGGCGACGATGAACAGCCACACCTGCGAGAGCGGGCCGGCACCGGCGAACCAGGCGACACCCAACGAACGGGCCGGGTTGACCGAGGTGTTCGTGACGGGGATCGAGATCAGGTGGATCAGGGTGAGCGTCAGGCCGATGGCCAGCGGCGCGAAGCCCTTGGGGGCCTGGTTGCTGGTGACGCCGAGGATGACCCAGACAAAGATGGCGGTCAGGACGACCTCGATGGTGAGGGCGGTGACGAGCGAATAGCCCCCGGGGGACAGCTCGCCGTAGCCGTTCGTGGCGAAGCCGGACGCGACGGCGTCGAAGCCGGGCTGGCCGGACGCGATGATGAACAGGATGCCGCCGGCGACCGACGCGCCGATCACCAGCACGACCCGAGGGTGAACGCGTCCGTGCCGTGGTCCCAGGCCGGACCGTCGGGGGCGGACACGCTGGCCCGCTGGTACTCCCACGACGCCTGGAACTCCGCCTCGGTCGGGATCGCGCTACCCGCCCGTGGAGTCCTGATGGGGGCGATGGCCCCGATGCTCACCCCGAGCGAGGCGTTGGAGCGGCGCACCATGGTCGTCGCCTACCCGATCAAGACCCTGCAGGCCGCCGAACGGGAGACCGGCAAGGGCGAGTGGGCCGCCGACATCGGTGAGGCCATGCGCGAGGGCGCCAAGATGAAGACCCGCGCCAAGGAAGCCACCAACATCCGCCACCGCCGCCGCCTGGACGCCAAGCTCGCCGCCGGCAACAGCCTGACCGTCCCCTATGCGGTGTGCACGGTCACCGTGCCGAAGACCTACTCGATCGGTGACTTCGCCCACCAGCTCGAAGCCTCAGTCCGCCGGGCCGGTTTCGCCCCTCAGGTCCTCGACCTGGCCCACGACGTCGCCTTCGCAGCCTCCTCGCTGCCGTTGGGCATCAGCCTGAGCAGGAGCACCAGTTGGGTCGGGCTGTGGCGCCCTGCCACGGTTACCCGTGGTGGGTTTCCACAGCCCGCCCGCCGAACCCGGCGTGCGACTTTCACCGCACCGGGCTCTCCACGTGAGGGGGTTGGTCAGCTTGC